>NZ_VBZC01000023.1:0-145704 GCF_005786655.1 Streptomyces montanus | reverse complement strand
CGTACCCGCCTGAGCATCTCGTGGGTGGCGGGGAGGTTCTCGCAGTCGGTGCCCTCCTCCGCGTAGAGGTAGGGGACCGCGTCCAGCCGGAACCCGTCGATCCCCAGATCCAGCCAGAACCGCAGGGCGGAGATGATCTCTTCCTGGACGGCCGGATTCTCGAAGTTGAGGTCCGGCTGGTGGGAGAAGAAGCGGTGCCAGTAGTACTGCTTGCGGACCGGGTCGAAGGTCCAGTTGGAGGCCTCGGTATCGACGAAGATGATCCGGGCGTCCTGGTACTGCTTGTCGTCGTCCGCCCATACGTAGTAGTCGCCGTACGGGCCGGTGGGATCGTTGCGGGAGGCCTGGAACCACGGGTGCTGGTCGCTGGTGTGGTTCATGACGAAGTCGATGATCACGCGCATGCCGCGCTGGTGGGCGGCGTCCACGAACTCCACGAAGTCGGCGAGGTCGCCGAACTCGGGCAGGACGGCGGTGTAGTCGGAGACGTCGTAGCCGCCGTCGCGCAGCGGGGACTTGAAGAACGGCGGCAGCCACAGGCAGTCGACGCCGAGCCATTGCAGGTAGTCCAGCTTGGCCGTCAGCCCTTTGAGGTCGCCGATGCCGTCGCCGTTGCTGTCCTGGAAGGAGCGGACGAGGACTTCGTAGAACACGGCGCGTTTGAACCACTCGGGGTCGCGGTCTTTCGCGGGGGTGTCTTCGAAGGTGTCCGGGACGGGCTCGTTGACGATCATGATGTGGGTGACCCTCCGGTTGGCGGTGAGGACGGTCGCAGGACGGTCAGGATGTGCGCGGGCTGTTGGCCGGGTTCGAGCCGCACATAGTTGGTCCTGCCCCAGTGGTAGGTGGCGCCGGTGAGCTCGTCGCGCACCGGGACGGACTCGTGCCACTCCAGGCCGAGTCGTGGCATGTCCAACGAGACCGTGGCCTCCTGGGTGTGGTGCGGGTCGAGGTTGACCACCACCACAACCGTGTTCGAGCCGCTGCGCTTCGAGTACGCGATGACCGCGTCCTTGTCCGCGTGATGGAAGTGCAGGTCCCGTAGCTGCCTCAGGGCCGGGCTGCGCCGCCGGATCCTATTGAGTTCGGCTATCAGGGGACTGATGCTACGGCCCTCGCGTTCGGCCGACTCCCAGTTCCGTGGCCGTAGTTGGTACTTCTCCGAATGCAGGTACTCTTCGCTGCCCGCCCGCAGCGGGGTGTTCTCACACAGCTCGAACCCGCTGTAGACACCCCAGGTCGGCGACAGTGTCGCGGCCAGCACCGCCCGCAACTCGAACGCCGGCCGCCCACCCCGCTGCAGAAACTCATGCAGGATGTCCGGCGTGTTCACGAAGAAGTTCGGCCGCATATAAGCCGCCGCGTCCCCCGACAACTCCGTCAGATACTCCGTCAGCTCCTGCTTGCTGTTACGCCAGGTGAAGTACGTGTACGACTGCTGGAAACCGATCTGCGCCAGCGTGTGCATCATCGCCGGCCGGGTGAACGCCTCCGCCAGGAACAGCACATCCGCATCCGAGCGGTTGACCGCCGCGATCACCTGCTCCCAGAACACCACCGGCTTGGTGTGCGGATTGTCCACCCGGAAGATCCGCACCCCGTGATCCATCCAGAACCGCAGCACCCGCAGCGTCTCGGCGACCAGACCGGGCATGTCCTGATCGAAGGCGATGGGATAGATGTCCTGGTACTTCTTCGGCGGGTTCTCCGCATACGCGATCGTGCCGTCCGGGCGGTGATGGAACCACTCCGGATGCTTGTCCACCCACGGATGATCCGGCGAGCACTGCAGCGCGAAGTCCAGCGCCACTTCCAGACCCAGCCGGCCCGCCTCGGCCACGAACGCGTCGAAGTCCTCCAGAGTGCCCAGATCCGGGTGGACGGCGTCATGACCGCCCTCCGCAGAACCGATCGCCCACGGCACCCCCACATCCCAGGCCCCCGCCGACAGCGTGTTGTTGGGGCCCTTGCGGAACGTCGTGCCGATGGGATGGATGGGCGGCAGGTACACCACGTCGAAGCCCATCCGGGCGATTGCCTCCAGCCGCCTGGCCGCGGTACGGAAAGTTCCGCTGACCGGCGGCCGGCCCACCTCCACCACCGCGCCCTCCGAACGCGGGAAGAACTCGTACCACGAGCCGAACAACGCCCGCTCCCGCTCCACCAGCAACGGCAACGGGTCGGAGGCCGAGACGAGTTCGCGCAGGGGATGGCGGGCGAGGACGTCGTCCACGTCGGGGGTGAGGGCGGCGGCGAGGCGGGCCGCGGCGGGGCGCTCGGTGTCGCGCAGGGCGTCGACGGCGGCGAGGACCGTGTCGCGGCGGCCCTCGCTCTTCGGCACGCCGGTCGCTGCCCGTTCGTGCAGCAGCGCGCCCTCCTCCAGGACCAGCTCCGTGTCGATCCCCGCCGGGATCTTGATCTGCGCGTGGTGGCGCCAGGTGCTGATGGGGTCGCTCCACGCCTCCACCGTGTACGTCCAGGTGCCCTCGCGCGGTACGGAGACCATGGCGCCCCAGCGGTCCGTGCCGGGGGCCAGCTCCCGCAGCGGGGTCCAGGGGCCGGTGCGGCCCTCCGGGTCGCGCAGCACGACGTTGGCGGCCACCGCGTCGTGCCCCTCGCGGAAGACCGTCGCCGAGATCTCGAACTCCTCGCCCACCACGGCCTTGGCGGGACGGCGGCCGCCCGTCACCAGGGGGCGGACGTCCAGCACGGGGATGCGCCCGATGAGCGCGCCGCCGCCGGCCGGGGGTGTGGCCTGCGCCGGTTCGGTGCGTGACGGTTCGGGCTGCGTCCGCTCGATCCGTGGCGATTCGGCCTGCTTCCATACGGCCTGTGACGGTTCGGTCAGTGGCGGTTCGGCTCGCGGCGGTTCGGCCTCCATCGATTCCGTCTGCGCCGGTTCTGTCCGTGTCGGTTCTGTCCGCGTCGGCTTGGGCTTTGCCTTCGTGGCCTTCGCCTTTGCCTTCGCGGGCTTCGCCGGTGTGGCAGGGGCCGGTTCGGCGCTCGCCGGTGCCGCCTCCGCCGGCGCCGCTTCGGCCTGTTCTGCCTGCGTCGCTTCGGCCGGCTCGGCCTTCGCGGGGTCGGGCGGGCCGGCTTTCTCCTCCCGCGCGAGGGGTTTGTCCGTGCCGGACGTCGGGGGTGATGACGAGTGGTGCGTGGCGGGCATGACCGCTCCTGTCCGCATCAACGTGGGTGGGCGGATGGGGGTGTGGGGGAGGCTCGTTCTTCGGAGCGTACCGGTGGAGCCTTCCCACCCTTTTCGGGTGGGCAATCCGGCACTTTGTTAACTACTCGCGCGTATGTCTACACACAAGACCGGCCTCGTCCGGTGAGGCTCGGCTGAGACTCAGCGGGACGGGGCCGGTCCGTTAACGGGCAACTACTTAGGGATTGTTGACCTGCAGGAGTTTGTTCGGCGAACCGACGCCCGCGTTGGATATTTTCCCGGATGCGGCTCGATCGACGAGAGCTTTACTCACCTCGGCGGGTGTCGCCGAGGCATGGTCGGCCAGATACAGCGCGGCCGCGCCGGCCGCATGGGGCGACGCCATCGACGTACCGGAGAAAGTGGCCTTGCCGTTGTCGCTCGCGTTCGACGCGGAGGTGACGTCCACGCCGGGGGCGAACAGGTCGACTCGCGCGCCCCAGTTGGAGAAGCTCGCCCGCGCGTCCTTCTTGTCGCTCGCGCCGACCGTGATGGCCTGCTGGACCCGGGCGGGCGAGTAGAGGCTCGCCGGAAGGCCGTCGTTGCCGGCGGCGACCGCGTAGGTGACTCCGGAGGCGATGGAGTTGCGGATGGCGGCGTCCAGTTGCGCGTTCGCGAATCCGCCCAGGCTCATGTTGGCCACGGCGGGCTTCTGGGCGTTCTTGGTCACCCAGTCGATGCCCGCGATCACCTGTGCGGTGGTGCCGGATCCTTCGTTGTCGAGTACGCGGACCCCGACGACCTTGGCTTTCTTCGCGACGCCATAGGTCGTACCGGCGATGGTGCCCGCCACGTGTGTGCCGTGTCCGTGGCCGTCCTGGGCGGTCGCGTCGTTGTCGACGAAGTCCCAGCCGTAGCTCGCCCGGCCGCCGAAGTCCTGGTGCGTGATCCGGATTCCGGTGTCGATGACGTACGTGGTCACACCCTGGCCCGCCGACTCCGGCCAGGTGTAACCGCGGTCCAGCGGCAGGCTCTCCTGGTCGATGCGGTCGAGACCCCACGGCGGGTTCTTCTGCTGGTGTTCGAGGGTCACCGCGGTGTCCTGCGCGACCGCCGCCACCCGTGAGTCGGCGGCGAGGCGCTTGGCCTGCTGCTCGTTGACCTTCACCGCGTACCCATTGATCGCGGTGCTGTACGTGTGGCTGATTTTCGCCCCATACTTGGCAACGATGTCCTTGCCCGCCTTCGTCGGAGCCTTGGTTCCCCCTCTGAGGGTGACGATGTAGCTGTCGCTGACGGAGCCGGCGGCGCCGGCTCCGAGTATCTGCCCCTGCGGGGCGGCGTGTGCGGGCAGAGTGCCGGCCGAAAGCACTGCGGCCGTGGTGACCGCGGTGAGGCCTCCCGCCCATTGCAGACGCCGCTGTCGCGTCAGTGCCATGGTCTGAGTTCCCCTCCTCAACTCGGCGTACCCCGGCCCGAGTTGCCCGCGCCCTTGACGGGTTCCTGCCGGTTTCTGGCCGGTGTCCACCGGTGTCTGCCGGTGCCTACCGGGATCGCCACTTGGCAGCTTCTCGTGCGGTGTGAAGTGCCACAAGGTCAAACGTCGGGGCGGAATCAGCCATATCGTCCGTGACGTACCTGTGAAGGTTGCGGCTGTTTCAAGCCGAATCGGATGCTGTCCGGTGGCGCGCCCCGTCAGGGGCGCCAGGCGGTGACTTATGTGGCTCCGCCGCCTGGGCGCAACCAGCCATTGACGGCCCGCGGCAGCAGTACCGCACTTCCCCGGAGCGTTTCGCGCCGTGTTGCGAAGCCACCCTCGCCGCTACCGTCGTGGGTGACCAAGGGCGCACGCCTGCCGGTGTGCGTCCCGCTGCTGCGTACGTCCTCCGTGAAGGTGGAAGCTCGTGAAGGCCATCCGCAGGTTCACCGTGCGTCCCGTACTCCCCGAAGCCCTTCACCCGCTCAGCGATCTGGCGCGCAATCTGCGCTGGTCCTGGCATGCCGAGACCCGTGATCTCTTCCAGTCCGTGGACCCCGAGCGCTGGACCGCCTCCGGGTGCGATCCCGTACGCCTCCTCGGGAGCGTGTCGCCCGGACGGCTCGCCGAACTGGCCGAGGACCGGCGCTTTCTGCGTCGGCTCACCGCTGCCGCCGACGACCTGCACGACTATGTGAGCGGCAACCGCTGGTACCAGGAGCAGTCGGCCGAACTCCCCGCCGCCATCGCCTACTTCTCACCTGAGTTCGGCATCACGGCCGCGCTGCCGCAGTACTCCGGCGGCCTCGGTATCCTCGCCGGGGACCATCTCAAGGCGGCCAGCGATCTCGGCGTACCCCTGATCGGTGTCGGACTGCTCTACCGGCACGGCTACTTCCGGCAGACGCTGTCGCGGGACGGCTGGCAGCAGGAGCACTATCCGGTCCTCGACCCCAACGAACTCCCGGTGTCACTGCTGCGCGAGCCCGACGGCACCCCTTCCCAGGTCTCCCTCGCCCTGCCCGGCGACCGGTCCCTGCGGGCGCATATCTGGCTCGCGCAGGTGGGCAGGGTCCCGCTGCTGATGCTGGACTCGGACGTCGAGGAGAACGACCTCGGTGAGCGCGGCGTGACGGACCGCTTGTACGGGGGCGGGAGCGAGCACCGGCTGCTCCAGGAGATGCTGCTCGGCATCGGAGGAGTGCGCGCCGTCCGCACGTACTGCCGTCTGACGGGGCACGCGCGGCCCGAGGTGTTCCATACGAACGAGGGGCACGCGGGATTTCTTGGCCTGGAGCGTATACACGAACTGTCCTACGAAGAGCTGGATTTCGACGCCGCGCTGGAGGCGGTCCGCGCGGGGACCGTCTTCACCACCCACACCCCCGTACCCGCCGGAATCGACCGCTTCGACCGGGAGCTGGTGGCCCGGCACTTCGGCCCGGACGCCGAGCTCCCGCGCATCGAGGTGGAGCGGATCCTCCAGCTCGGGATGGAGACCTACCCCGGCGGCGAGCCCAACCTCTTCAACATGGCGGTGATGGGCCTGCGGCTCGGCCAGCGGGCCAACGGGGTGTCGCTGTTGCACGGACACGTCAGCCGGGACATGTTCTCCGGACTCTGGCCGGGTTTCGACTCCGACGAGGTACCGATCACCTCCGTGACGAACGGCGTGCACGCCCCCACCTGGGTGGCGCCGGAGGTCTTCCGGCTGGGCGCCCGCCAGATCGGCGCGCAGCGGACGGAGGACGCCATGACGAACGGCGGCCCCGAGCGCTGGGACGCCGTGGCAGAGATCCCCGACCAGGACATCTGGGAGCTGCGCCGGAGCCTGCGCGAACAGCTGGTGACGGAGGTACGGGAGCGGCTGCAGGCGTCGTGGCGGCAGCGCGGCGCCGGTACCGCCGAACTGGGCTGGATCGACGGCGTACTGGACCCCGATGTGCTGACGATCGGCTTCGCGCGCCGCGTCCCCTCGTACAAGCGGCTGACGTTGATGCTGCGCGACCGCGATCGGCTGATGGACCTGATGCTGCACCCGGAGCGGCCGCTCCAGATCGTGGTGGCGGGCAAGGCCCACCCGGCGGACGACGGCGGCAAGCGCCTCATCCAGGAGCTGGTGCGGTTCGCGGACGATCCCCGGGTACGCCACCGGATCGTGTTCCTCCCCGACTACGGGATGGCGATGGCCCAGAAGCTCTATCCGGGCTGCGACATCTGGCTGAACAACCCACTGCGTCCGCTGGAGGCGTGCGGGACGTCGGGCATGAAGGCGGCTTTGAACGGCTGTCTGAATCTGTCGGTGCTGGACGGCTGGTGGGACGAATGGTTCCAGCCCGACTTCGGCTGGGCGATCCCCACGGCGGACGGCACGGCCACGGACGACGACCGCCGTGACGAGCTGGAGGCGGCGGCACTCTACGACCTGCTGGAACAGCGCATCGCGCCGCGCTTCTACGAACGCGGTCCCGGCGGACTCCCCGACCGCTGGATCGACATGGTCCGCCAGACGCTGACCCTGCTGGGCCCGAAGGTCCTCGCGGGCCGCATGGTCCGCGAGTACGTGGAACGCCTCTACACCCCGGCGGCGCTCGCCCACCGCTCGATGGACGCTTCCTCCGCCCGTGAGCTGGCGGTCTGGAAGTCCCGCGTCCGTACGGCCTGGCCGCATGTCACGGTCGACCACGTCGAGACCTCGGCTGCCACGGCCACCGCCGAACTCGGCTCGACGCTCTCCCTGCGGGTCCGCGTCGGCCTCGGCGACCTCGTCCCGGACGACGTCGAGGTCCAGGCGGTCTCGGGACGCGTCGACGCGGAGGACCGCATCGCGGACGGCACACCGGTTCCACTGAAACCTGTGGGCGGGCCGGACCTGGAGGGGCGCTGGGTCTACGAGGGCCCCTTGTCCCTGGACCGCACCGGCCCCTTCGGCTACACGGTCCGCATCCTCCCCGCCCATCGACTGCTGGCGTCGAGCGCGGAGCTGGGGCTGGTGGCGGTTCCTTCGGAGGAGCTGGGGGAGGCGGCGGGGGTTTTGATGCGGTGAGTTGGGCGGGGGTGGCTGGGCGGAGACACCCGACGAAGACGAGGCTCGCCACCCGGGTGTCACGCCCAGGTGGCGAGCCTCGTCCTCAGTACGTTCAGCAGCCGGAGGTCCAGGTGTGGGAGTCGCCCCGGTCGTTGGCGGTGGCGTTGTAGCCGACCTCCTGGCCGGGGGTCAGGCAGATGGTGACGCCGCCGCCCTGCCACGCGCTGGCGAAGACCTTGACGTGGTCCTTGACTCCCGGGCCCGAGATGCCGTGGTTGGCCCACGAGCTGTCCTGGTCCGCGATGTTGCCCTCCCACCAGCCGTCGTCGCCGGTCCAGCCGACCGCCTGGCCGCCGAAGTTGGCGTCGGTGTAGGCGCAGAAACTTCCGGAGGAGCAGGGGGCGGCGGCCTGGGCCGTGCCGGGTGCGACGGCCAGGGCGGCACCCGCGGCGAGGAGCGCGCCGGCCGCGGTGATGAAGGTCTTGCGCATGATGTTGTGTCCTTTCGGTTGTTTCGGTGAGTGAAGCCGAGTGGTCCACGACGGGACGCACTCGCTGAACCCGGGGCTCTGCCGGCCGGTCGGTCGGCCCTGGCTCCGGGAGTCCGGTTGTCGTGAGGGGGCGCGCGGCAGCGCAGCGCAGCACGGTGCGGCCGCGGAGGTGATGGGTGACGGGGTGCCTGCCGACCTTCGGAGGCGGGGCAGCACCCGGAAGTGGAAATGGAGGGAGACGCCTCAGATGCCGTGCCGGACGGCGTAGCGGAGGCCGCGCTCGCGCATCTGCCGGTGGTCGGCGATCAGGTCGGCGTACTCGGCGCGTACGTCGGCCGCGTGGCCCTTCTCCAGCCGGGCACCGGTGCTTGCGAGGCCCGTGCTCCGTACACACCGCGCCTCGGCCACGGCGTACCGCCGCTGCAGATCCGTGGCCTGTCGCGGTTCGAGGTCGCGGGCGCGGCGCTGCCATGCGCTGCGCAGCTCTCCCGGGTCCTCGGCCTTCTGCACCGGGGCGACGCAGCGCGACCAGCGGGCGAGCACGGCCCGGTACGCCGGGTCCCGGGTCACGCGCTGGTGGGCGCCGGCCTCGAGGTTGTTGACCGCGACCTCGCTGCGGAACCAGCGTGCCTGGTCGCCGTAGAGGACGCGCTGCGTTTCGGCGAGGCAGCCGTCGCTGTTGGCCTTGACGACCTGTCCGGTGGCCGTCCGGGTGGACAGTTCACGGCGTCCGGTGCCGAACAGCGCGTCGGCCAGTTGCTGTTGCTGTGTCTGTCGCGTCCGCTGTGTCCGCTGTGTCCGTGAGGTGTCGCGGGCTCCGTCCCCGCGGTCCGGCTCCCCGGTCCCCGCCGCGCTGCCGAAGCCGTACTCGGCGGCCCAGGCGGGGTCGTCGATGCCGTACGGGAACTGGCGCTGCCGCGCGGCTCCCTGATTCTGCGCGCTGCCGCTTCCGCTTCCGTTCGCCGACTCGCGCGGCGTCGGCGGCAGTGACACCTTGCGTTCCGTCAGGCAACGCCGTACGAGCGCGGATTCGGCGCTCTTCAGCAGATCGTCCTGGGCCCGGGCGGACCGCGGTACGGACCGCGATTCCCCCGCGTCGTTCTGGCCCGTGCCCTGCCCGCAGCCGCCGGTCATGGCCGCCACGCACATCGACAGCGCCACTGTGGAAACGAACCTCGAGGCCCGCACCGTGGCCACCCCCTGCCTTGGTCCGGTCATACAGACCGGATCAGCCGTCTTCCGACTCCCCCGTCGGCTTGGCTTCCATTAGAGGGGAGGGCGAGACGGTTGTGACCCTCGGAAGTCATAGGGCGGGCTCAGACCGTTGCCTGGAAGCCTCGTATCAGTCGTCGTCTCCCGCGCACAGGCGTCGCAGTACCGCCCCGCACCTGCGTGCGTACGCGTGCTGCAACCCCCGGGTCGCCGGGCCGCCCGCGCGGGTGTACCACTTGGCCGGGCGGCTGAAGGCGGTGACGGTGAGCCAGACCGTGCCGTCGCCGGTCATGGTGACTACGAAGGACTCCTCGCCGGACTCCGGGTGGCCGGCGAGCGTGCCGTAGGCCCAGCCGGCGCGACGGGGTTCGTCGACGGTCCAGACGACGCGGCAGGGGGCTTTGACCAGGCCGCCGAGGGTGACGGTCACGTCGACGCCGGGGGTGGCGCGGTCCGCCTCGGTGGCGATGCCGACGCCGATCGCCCGGTGCAGTTCGAAGGTCAGGACCGCGCGGGACGCCGTCTCGAAGACATGACGGCCTTCGCCGACGATGGTTCTGACGTCCATGGGGTGGAATCCGGGCGGGCAGCGCTTCTCGCGGGTCGCGCCCACGTCGTCGTACGTGAAGGGCGTTTCCGTGGGGGGCATGGGGAGCAGCGTAAAGCAGCCCCCGAAACACCTTCTTTCGGGGGCTGCCCACACGCGTGCGGTGACGGAGGGTCGAGCGTCAGCGCACGTTGATCGCGGCCCACGCCGCGTTCACCGTCTTGTACTCCGTGCTGGTGGAGCCGTAGAGGTCCGTCGCCGCCTTCAGTGTCGCGGTGCGCGCGCCCGCGTACTTCGTCGTGGACGTCATGTACGTGGTCAGCGCCTTGTACCAGATCTTGACCGCCTTGTCGCGGCCGATGCCGGTGACGGTGGAGCCGTTCGACGTCGGGGAGTTGTAGCTGACGCCGTTGATCGTCTTCGCGCCGCTGCCCTCGCTCAGCAGGTAGAAGAAGTGGTTCGCCGGGCCGGAGGAGTAGTGGACGTCGATGCCGCCCAGGCTGGAGGACCAGTTGTCCTTGGAGCTGCCGTCCTTGCTCGGCTTGTCCATGTAGCGCAGCGGCGTGCCGTCGCCGTTGATGTCGATCTTCTCGCCGATGAGGTAGTCGCCCTTGTCCGACGAGTTCGCCGCGTAGAACTCCACCGCCGTGCCGAAGATGTCGGACGTCGCCTCGTTCAGGCCGCCGGACTCACCGCTGTAGTTGAGTTTCGCGGTGTTGGAGGTGACACCGTGCGTCATCTCGTGGCCGGCCACGTCGATCGACGTCAGCGGCTTGGCATTGCCCTCGCCGTCGCCGTACGTCATGCAGAAGCAGTCGTCGTCCCAGAAGGCATTGACGTACGCGTTGCCGTAGTGGACGCGCGAGTAGGCGGCCTTGCCGTCGTTCTTGATGCCGCTGCGGCCGAGGACGTTCTTGTAGAAGTCCCAGGTGACCTGCGCGCCGTAGTGGGCGTCGACGCCGGCGGTCTGGGTGTTGGAGGCGGCGCCCGTGCCCCAGGTGTCGTCGGCGTCGGTGAAGATCGAGCCGGTGCCGGACGTACCGCGGTTGAGGTTGTACGTCTTGTGGGAGCCCCGGGTCGTGTCGTTGAGCTGGTACGTCGAGCCCGACTTCGAGGTCCCGATGGTGACCTTGCCGCTGTACTGGCTGTTGCCCGTACCGGTCTGGATCGCCTCCCACTCGTACAGCTTCTCGCCCGTGGTGGCGTCCGTGATGACGTGCAGCTGCTGCGGGGTGCCGTCGTGCTGGAAGCCGCCGACCACGGTCTCGTACGCGAGAGCCGGGGTGCCGCTCGCCGCCCAGACGACCTTGCGGGGCGCCTTGTCGGCCTCCGACTTGGTGCTGCCCTCCGCCTTGGCGGACTTGAGCGCCTGCTTCTCGGCGGTGGACTTGGCGATGTCGGGGGTGAGGTCGGCGACCTTGATGGTGGCCTTCGTCGCCTTGGTCACGCCCTCGGTCTTGCCGGACTTGGTCTCGTGGATCACCAAGTCGCCGCCGAGTACCGGAAGTCCGTCGTACGTCCGCTCGTAGCGGGTGTGCGTCGTGCCGTCCGCGTCCTTGACGACGTCTCTGACGACCAGTTTCTCCTTGGCGCCGAGACCTATCTCATCGGCCGTCCGTGTCGTGGCCGCGTCGGCCTTCTTGACCAGGCTCGTGCGCTCGGCAGCGGACAGCTGGACCGGGGCGCCCGCGAGCGTCGTCTCGCCGGACGACGAGACGGGGGACTGGGCGGTGGCACCGGTGGTCAGGCCCGTGGTGACGAGGGCTCCGGCGGCGACGGCGGTGGCGATGGCCAGAGTCGTACGCTTGTGACGCGCGTAGAGGGGAGTCACGCAAGCTCCTTTGTGGGGGTGTTCGACCGGCATGGGGAACCGGTCGACCGATGTGAAGGTGCGGTGCGGGAGTGCCGTGCGATGGAACAGTGCCAGGTGGGACGCGTGCATGTCAGTGGGGCACATGCAGGTTGGCTGGAAATCGTCCGTTGCCCGAAGTGCCGTGTACGGATTGCGGATTCGGCCGCTCGCAAAGTGCCGGCAAAAGCAGGGGCAGGGTGCGGCAAAGAGTGAACCGCCCCGGGGAGTCGGACCCCGGGACGGCACCCTTCTGTGCGAGGCCTTGAGGCCCTCTGGGTGCGGCCTCAAGGCGGTCTGTGCGAGTCCTCAAGACGGCCTGTGGACGGTCGGCCCAGGCTCACGGGACAGGCCTACGGGAACGTCAGCTTCCAGCCGTTGATCTTCCCGACGTCCTGCGCCGCCTGGTCCTGCACCTTCAACTGCCAGGTGCCATTGGCTGTTTCGGACGACGCGTTGACCGTGTACGGCTCGTTGACGTCGTCCGCCGAGTCCGAGGAGCTGAAGCTCTTCAAGCGATAGCTCGTGCCGTCCGGCGCGATCAGGTCGACGACCAGGTCGCCGCGCCAGGTGTGCGTGATGTCCGGGGTGACGACGAGATTCGCGGGTGCGTTGCCGGTGCGGCCGGAGACGGTGATCGACGAGGTCACCGCCGCGCCGTTGTCCGGAATCGACACGGCCGTCGTGCTCTCGTACGACGTGCCGCCGCCCCCGCCACCGCCGGGCCGTGCGCCGACGTTGATGCCGGCCCACGCGTTCTGCACCGCCGTGTACTCGGCGCTGGTGGTGCCGTACAGCTCACCGGCGACCGCGAGCGTGCCGGTGCGGGCCGCCGCGTAGTTGGTCGTCGACGTGAACTTCGTGGTCAGCGCCTTGAACCAGATCAGCGCGGCCTTGTCGCGGCCGATGCCGGTCACCGGAAGGCCGTCGGAGGTCGGCGAGTCGTAGGACACGCCGTTGACGGTCTTCGCGCCGCTGCCCTCGCTCAACAGGTAGAAGAAGTGGTTCGCCGGGCCGGAGGAGTAGTGGACGTCGATCGAGCCGATGCCCGAGTACCAGCTGTCCTTGGAATCGCCGTCCTTGCTCGGCTTGTCCATGTAGCGCAGCGGTGTGCCGTTGCCGTTGATGTCGATCTTCTCGCCGACCAGATAGTCGCCGACGTCACTGGAGTTGCCGGCGTAGAACTCCACCGCCGCGGCGAAGATGTCGGACGTCGCCTCGTTCAGGCCGCCGGACTCACCGCTGTAGTTGAGGCCCGCGGTGTTGGAGGTGACGCCGTGCGTCATCTCGTGCGCGGCCACGTCGATCGACGTCAGCGGCTTGGCGTTGCCCGACCCGTCGCCGTACGTCATGCAGAAGCAGCTGTCCTGCCAGAAGGCGTTGACGTAGTTGTTGCCGTAGTGCACGCGCGAGTACGCCCCGACCCCGTCCCCGCGGATGCCGTTGCGGCCCTGCACGTTCTTGTAGTAGTCCCAGGTCAGCGCGGCGCCGTAGTGCGCGTCGGCGCCGGCCGTCTCCAGGTTGGACGGGCTGCCGTTGCCCCAGACGTCGTCGGACCCCGAGAAGAGCGTGCCGGTGCCGGAGGTGCCGCGGTTCAGGTTGTTCGTCTTGTGGTTGCCGCGCGTGGTGTCGGTGAGCGTGTAGTTCGACCCGGACTGCGCCGTGCCGAGGGTCACCGTGCCGCCGTACTGGGTGTTGCCGGTGCCGGTCTCGACCCCTTGGTACTCGAAGAGCTTCTTGCCGGTGGCCGCGTCGGTGATGACGTGCAGCTCGTTCGGGGTGCCGTCGTGCTGAAGGCCGCCGACCACCGTCTCGTACGCCAGGGTCGGCCTGCCGCTCGCCGCCCAGATCACCTTGCGCGCGCGGTCCGCCTCGGTCTTCTTCGAACCCTCCGCCGCCGCGGCCTTCAGGGCCTGCTTCTCGGCGGTCGCCGGCCGCACCGCCGCGCTGGTGGTGATGCCCTTGAGCTGGGCCTTCACACCGCGCGAAACCTCGGTGGTCTTCCCGGACCTGGCGGTCTCGACGACCAGGTCACCGCCGAGGACCGGAAGCCCGGCGTACGTGCGCTCGTAGCGCGTGTGCACCGTGCCGTCCCGGTCCTTGATGACATCGCGGACGACGAGCTTCTCCTTCGCGCCGAGGCCGAGCTCCTCGGCGGTGGCCGCCTTGGTGGCATTGGCGTCGCGTATCAGCTCGGCGCGCTGGGCGGGGGAGAGGTCGGCGGCCAAGGCGCCGGTACGGAGCTTGCCGGGGGCCGGTTTGTCGGCGGCGGTGGCGGCGCCCGTCTGAACGCCCGCGGCGAGCAGCGCGGCGGCGGCGACGAGCGCGCCCGCGGCGGCCGCCCGTCTGTGGGAGGTGGGGCTGTGGGGGGTGCGTCTGTGGGAGGTGCGTCTCAACACTGACTCCTTCTGCGTGGCCGCGGGGAGCGCGGCCAGGGGGAACGGACGGTCGGTGGCCGTCCGGGCAGAACAAGGCGGAACCGTGTGCGGGTGCTGAAACTGACGCCGACGGCTGAGTTGTGCCGTTTTTGTGACCGATCCGTGCGGCAGTTGAGGGAAGGGTGGCAGGGATCGTGGCTTCCTGTCAGGAGCGCATCAAGAGGTTGGCCGGAAACGGTCCGTTGACCGGATCGTCATGTCCGGTATGCGGGAACTTCATACGGGCCGTGCGTCCCCGTGCCACGAGTGCCACAGCGCCGCGTACGCTCCGTCGGCCGCCACCAGGCTGTCGTGCGTGCCCACTTCGGTCAGGCGGCCGTCCTCCATCACCGCCACGCGGTCCGCGTCGTGCGCGGTGAGCAGGCGGTGCGCGATGGCGATGACGGTGCGCCCTTCGAGGACGGCGGCCAGCGCGCGCTCCGTGTGGCGGGCCGTCGTCGGGTCCAGCAACGCGGTCGCCTCGTCCAGGATCAGCGTGTGCGGGTCGGCCAGCACCACGCGGGCCAGGGCCAGTTGCTGTGCCTGCGAGCCGTCGGTGCGGTGCCCGGTGGGCCCCAGCACGGTGTCCAGCCCGGCCGGCAGCTCGCCCGTCCAGTCGGCACCGACGGCGGCGAGGGCCTCCCACAGCTCGGCATCGGAGGCGGACGGCGCGGCGATCAGCAGGTTGTCGCGGACCGTACCGAGGAACACATGGTGCTCCTGGGTGACGAGGACGACCTGTCGCCGCAACTGCTCGGGGTCCAGGCCGGCGATCGGTACGCCGCCCACCGTCACCGTGCCCGTGCGTGGCGTGTCGATGCCCGCGAGCAACCTGCTCAGGGTGGTCTTGCCGGCGCCGGAGGGCCCGACGATCGCCAGCCGCTCCCCGGGGCGCACCGTCAGGTCGACCCCGCGCAGGACCTCGCCCCCGCCTTCGTAGGCGTAGCGCACACCGGTCACCTCGATCAGGTCGTCCGCGGGAGAGGGCGCGGCGGAGTCGGCCGCCGCCGCCCGCGGGGCCCTGGCCAGGCCCTCGACCCGGGCGAAGGACGCGCTGCTGCTCTGCAACTGCTCGACCCGTACCAGGATCGAGTCGAGAGGGTGCTCCAACTGCCGCAGATACAGGGCCGCGGAGACCACCGTGCCCAGGCTCAGCGCGCCCCGCTCGTGCAGCACACCGCCGAGCAGCAGCACTCCGGCCACCGGCAGGACGTACGAGATCTCCACGACGAGGAAGAACACGGTGCGCAGGAACAGCGTGTACATGCGTGCGCGACGCGACGTCTCCAGCGCCTGGCGGCTCGCGGTGACGCGCCGCCGGCGCAGCCCGAAGGCCTCGACCGTGCGGGCGCCGGACGCGGTGGCCGCGAGGATCTCGGCGACCTCCGAGTTGGCGGCGCCCTCGGCGAGATAGGCGGTGCGCGCCCGGCGCAGGTACCAGCGAATGGCGAACCAGATGCCGGTCAGGCAGACCACCGCGCAGCAGCCGAGCAGCGGATCGAGTACGAAGACGGCGCCGAGGAGGAACAGGCACTGGACCGAGGAGATGAGCAGCTCGGGGCCGGCGTCGCGCAAGGTGCTGCCCACCGCGGAGACATCGGCGGTGCCACGGGCCGTCAGATCGCCCGTGCCGGCCCGCTCCACCGTCGAGGCGGGCAGCGCCAGCGCCCGGTCGACGAACTGCTCCCGTACGCGCGCCAGCGTCCGCTCCCCGAAACGGTGTCCCACATACCGGGCATAGCGTGCCAGCACCAGCTGCACCAGCGCGCAGACGACGATGGCGAGCGCCAGCCGGTCCACGGCGCCCACGCCGTTGCCGGCCTGGACCTCGTCGATGATGCGGCCGAGCAGCCAGGGGCCGACCAGGCCGACGGCGGCGGCCAGTGAGTTGAGGGCGAGCGCCGTGGCGAAGGCGCGGCGGTCGGCACGGATCAGCCGGAGCGCCGCCCGGTTCACGTCGGACGGCTCGGCGACGGGGAGGTGGGCCGATCCCTGGGCGGTTGTCGTACGTGCCTTTGCCGTCGGGGCTGTGGTCATCGGACGGCCTCCTCGGTGTCCGCGTCCGCATCGGCCTCCGCGTCCGCACCGGTGTCCGCGTCCGCGTCGGCGTCGCGGGCCACCAGCAGCCGGTAGCCGGGCTCCTCGTCGAGCAGCCGTCGGTGGCTGCCGGTGGCGGCGACCTTGCCGTCGACCAGGTAGTGCACGGTGTCCGCCCGGTCCAGGAGCAGCGGTGAGGTGCTGGTGACGAGCGTGGTGCGGCCGGAGCGCGCGGCGTGCAGCCGGGCGGCGACGGCGGCCTCGGTGTGCGCGTCGAGCGCCGAGGTGGGCTCGACCGCCAGCAGCACCTCGGGGTCGGCGAGCAGCGCCCGGGCCAGCCGAATCCGCTGCCGCTGACCGCCGGAGAGACTGCGGCCCTGAGCCGAGACGGCGGAGTCGAGCCCGGCCGGCAGGCCTCGTACGACGTCGTCCGCCACGGCGGCGTGAACGGCCCGGGCGATGGCCGCTTCGTCCTTGCCGTCCGGACCCCACCGGCCGCACAGCAGGTCGCGCAGGGTGCCCGCGAACAGGTCGGCCTCATGGTCCGCGACGAGGATCCGCTCGCGGATCTGCGCCAGTTCGATCTCTTCGAGGCGTACGCGGCCCCAGGTCGCCGCCGTCGCGGTGTACCGGCCGAGGCGGTCGACCACGGCCGCGGACTCCGCGGTCCGGGCACCTGCCAGCGCGGTCAGCCTGCCCGGCAGCACCTCGACACCCGACCGTGGATCGCGCAGCGCCGAGGGCGACGCGGGCGCGTCCACGGTTTTCCTGCCGGGGGCACCGGCGGGGGGATCGGCCTCCATGGGCTCCAGGGCCAGGAAGCGCGCGACCCGTCGGGAGGCCACCAGTCCGCGGCTGACCTGGTAACAGCTCTCGATGAAGAACGCCACCGGCACCACGAGGACCGCGACATAGCCGTACACCGACACCAACTCGCCCATCGTGATGGCGCCTTGGGCGGCCATCCGGGCCGCCAGCCAGGTCACGACGGCCAGGAACAGGGTCGGCACGCCGACGCCGAGTGCCTGGACCCAGCTGGTCACGGCCCCGACCCGGTACCCCTCCTCCCTCAGCTGCCGCGACTCGCGCCGGAAGGTGTCGGCGTACAGGCCCTTGCCGCCCAGGCCGTTGAGGACGCGCAGCCCCTCGGCGAGGTCCGCGATCCGCGCGGTCAGCCCGCTCTGCCGCTCGCGGTACTCCGCCTCGGTGCCCTGCAGGCGCCCCAGCAGCGGACCGACCACCACGCCGGCCACCGGCACGCCGAGCAGCACCACCGCGGACAGCGGGAGCGAGACGGACATCAGGACCACGGCCACGAAGACATAGGTGACGACGGCGCCGACGCCCGGGCCGACGATGGTCAGGGACTGGCTGATCACCTGGACGTCACCGACACCGATCGTGACGACCTCCCCGGCCTCGACCTGGCGCCGCAGCGAGCCACCCAGCCGGGTCGCCTGCCCGATCACGGCCTTGACGGTACGGAAGTTCGCGTCCATCCGGAGCCTGGTCATCGTGCGGTGCCGCATGATGCTCAACCAGGCGTTGAACGTGCCGACGGTCAGCAGGACGCCGACCCAGCCCGCCAGCGCGCCCATGTCGCCCGGCTCCAGACCGTCGTCGATCGCCCGCGACAGCAGGTACGGCGCCACCGCCATGAGCACCATCCAGGTGCTGCCCAGCAGCCCACCGGCGGCGGCCCGCCGCCACTGCACCCGGACTAGCCACCACAGATACCGGCCGCCGCTGCGACAGTCCGGCGTGCCAGGATCCTCGTACGCGTCGATCGTCCGCCGCCCCACCCTCTGTCCAGCCTCCCCGTTCGCGGTTTCCCTGTCGCGATTCTCGTGTCGCGGTTGTTCCGTACGCGGTTTCCGCCTAGACCAGGCTCTCCCGCCACGCGTCGTGCAGATCCGCGAACCTGCCTGTCGCCGCGACGAGTTCGGCGGGCGAGCCGTCCTCCACGATGCGGCCGTGCTCCATGACCAGCACCCGGTCGGCGATCTCCACCGTCGACAGGCGGTGCGCGATGACGACGGCCGTACGGCCCCGCAGGACCGTCGACATGGCGCGCTGGACGGCCCGTTCGCCGGGAATGTCGAGGGAACTGGTCGCCTCGTCGAGGATGAGGACAGCGGGATCGGCGAGCAGCGCCCTCGCGAACGCGACGAGTTGGCGCTGCCCGGCCGAGATGCGGCCACCCCGTTTGCGTACGTCCGTGTCGTAGCCGTCGGGCAGAGTGGTGATGAAGTCGTGGGCGCCGATGGCCTTCGCGGCGCGCTCGATCTCCTCGCGGGTGGCGTCGGGACGCCCGATGGAGATGTTCTCGGCGACCGTCCCGGAGAAGAGGAACGCCTCCTGGGTCACCATCACCACGCCGCGCCGGAGTTCGGGCACCGCGAGCTCGCGCAGGTCGACGCCGTCTAGGAGGATCCGGCCGGCCGAGGGGTCGTAGAAGCGGGCCAGGAGTTTGGCGAGCGTCGACTTGCCCGCGCCCGTCGAGCCGACCACGGCGACCGTCTGGCCCGCCGGGAGGGTCAGTGAGAAGCGGGGGAGCACCTCGCCGCCCGTGCGGTACGCGAAGCGGACCTCGTCGAAGACGACCTCGCGGCCCGGGTGCTCGGACGCGAGCCCCGGCAGCGACCGCGGCTGCGCGGGCTCCGGCACCGTCGGGACCTGGGCGAGCAGACCCGCGATCTTCTCCAGCGAAGCCGCCGCCGACTGATATGAGTTGAGGAACATGCCCAGCCGGTCGATCGGGTCGTACAGGCGCCGCAGATACAGCACCGCGGCCGCCAGCACACCGAGCGCCAGCGTTTGCGACGCCACCCGGTACGCACCCCACAGCACGATGCCCGCGACCGCGGTGTTGGCCACCAGCCGGGAACCGACGACATAGCGGGCCATCTCCAGAAGGCCGTCGCCGTTGGTGCGTTCGTGACGCCGGTTGAGCACGCGGAAGTCCGCGTCGTTGGTCTTCTCGCGGCGGAACGCGCGCACCGGCCGGATGCCGTTCATGGTCTCCGCGAACTTCACGATGACCGCGGCGATCGCCGTCGAGCGGAGGCCGAAGATGTGCCCGGCGCGGCGCCGGTAGCGGCGTACGAGGAGGTAGAGCGGGACGAAGGAGGCCACCGCGACGGCGCCCAGGCCCAGGTCCAGCCAGAGCAGCATCGCCGAGATGTAGACGAAGGACAGGACGACCGTGATGAGCTCCTGAAGGCCCTCGCTGAGCAGTTCGCGCAGCGACTCCACGTCCGTGGTGGAGCGGGAGATGAGGCGACCGGAGGTGTAGCGCTCGTGGAAGTCGACGCTGAGCGCCTGCGCGTGGCGGAAGATCCGGCCGCGCAGGTCGAGCAGCACATCCTGGTTGACGCGGCCGGACGCCCGGATGAAGGCGTAATGGAGCCCGCCGGCGGCCGCCGTGCACAGCAGATAGGCGACCGCCACGGCGACCAGCGGGCCGTGGTCGTCGTCGCGCAGCGCCGGGACGGCACGGTCGATGGCGTACGCCACGAGCAGCGGCCCCGCCTGCTCGGCCGCCTGCTGGAGCAGGAGCAGCACCGTGGTGAGGGCGACGCGGGCCTTGAGAGGGGCGAGCAGGGAGCGCAGCAGCCTGGCCGTCGCGTGCGGGGGAGTGGGGAGCGTGTCGCGGTCGAAGGGATCGCCGTCGCCGTGCGGGGGCGGGGGCCGCTCTTCGTCGTTGGCCGGCGCGGTCGTCGTGGGCGCCGTCATCGATCGTCCTCCTTCGCGCCGGCCAGCGCGGTCTTCTCCTGAGCGCGGGACAGCGGGTCCTCCCCGGCGCCCGACAGCGCGGCGGGGTCCTCGTCGGCGCCCGACATCAGATGGGCGTACTCGGCATTCGTCCGCAGCAGTTCGTGGTGGGTGCCGACCGCGGCGATGCGGCCGCCGGACAGCAGGGCCACGCGGTCGGCGAGCAGCACCGTGGACGGGCGGTGCGCCACGACC
Source organism: Streptomyces montanus (assembly GCF_005786655.1). Lineage (NCBI taxonomy): Bacteria > Bacillati > Actinomycetota > Actinomycetes > Kitasatosporales > Streptomycetaceae > Streptomyces > Streptomyces montanus. The sequence goes on along the minus strand of NZ_VBZC01000023.1, from coordinate 125,533 downwards.
AGGGCGGTCGTCTCCGCGAGGACACGGCGCAGGGCGGCCTCGACCAGGGCCTCCGTGTGGACGTCCAGGGCGGACAGGGGGTCGTCCAGGACGAGGAAGCGGGGGCGGCCCACGACCGCCCGGGCCAGGGCGAGCCGTTGGCGCTGACCGCCGGAGAGGCTCAGCCCCTGTTCACCCACCTGGGTGTCGGTGCCCTGGGGCAGGGCGTGCGCGAAGTCGGCCTGCGCCACGGCGAGGGCGCGGGCCAGCTCGCCCTCACCCGCGGTGTCCTCGGCGCCCATGAGGACGTTCTCGCCGACGCTCGCGGAGAAGAGGGTGGGTTCTTCGAAGGCCACGGCGACGAGCGCGCGCAGTTCCTCGCGGGGCATCGCGGTGATGTCCTCGCCGTCCAGGGTGATCCGGCCGTCGGTCACCTCGTGGAGGCGGGGGACCAGAGCGGTGAGCGTCGTCTTGCCGGTGCCGGTGGCCCCCACCAGGGCCATGGTCTCGCCGGCGCGGATGTGGAGGTCGACGCGTTCGAGTACGGGAGGGGCGTCCGCCGGCGCGTCCGGATAGCGGAACGCCACGCCATGGAACCGTAGTCCGCCTTCTCCGCCTTCTCCGCCTTCTCCGCCTTCGCCGTCTCTGCCTTGTCTGCCTTCTCTGTCTTCTCCGCCTGCCGCGCGCCCCACGGGGCGCGTGTCCACGGCGGCGTCGGCCGACTCCGGCTCGGCGTCCATCACCTCGAAATAGCGCTCGGTGGCGGTGGCCGCCTCCTGGCTCATCGTCAGCAGGAACCCGATCGAGTCGACGGGCCAGCGCAGCGCGAGGGCCGTCGAGAGGAAGGCGACCAGCGTGCCGGCGGACAGCTGCCCGTCGGCCACCTGCATCGTGCCGAGGACGAGCGCCACGCCGATGGCGAGTTCGGGCAGCGTGAAGATGGCCCAGATCATGGCGAGGAGCCGCGCCTTGACGAGTTCCGTGCCCCGCAGGGTCCGGGAGAGGTCGCGGAAGGCGCGGGCCTGGCTGCGATGCCGCCCGAAGCCCTTGATGACACGGATACCGAGGACGCTCTCCTCGACGAGCGTCGTCAGATCGCCCACCTGGTCCTGCGCCCGTCGCGCCACTGCCGAGTACCGCTTCTCGAAGAGCCAGCAGAAGATCATCACGGGCACGGCGGGAATGAGGATCACCAGGCCGAGCGTCCACTCCTGGACCAGCATGATGATCACGCCCACCAGGATCGTCACACCGTTGACCAGGAGGAACGTCAGGGGGAAGGCGAGGAACATCCGCAGCAGCATCAGATCCGTCGTGGCCCGGGACAGCAACTGCCCCGAAGCCCAGCGGTCGTGGAAGGCGACCGGCAGCCGCTGCAGATGCCGGTACAGATCCGCCCGCATGGCCGCCTCGACACCGGCCAGCGGGCGCGCCACCAGCCACCGCCGCAAACCGAAGAGCAGGGCCTCGGCGATCCCGAGGAGCAGCAGATACAGCGCCCCCAGCCACACCCCGCGCGGATCACGGTCGGCCACCGGCCCGTCCACGAGCCACTTCAGAACGAGCGGAATCACCAGTCCCGTACACGATGCGACGACCGCGACGAACGCGGCCGTGAACAGCCGGGCACGCACGGGGCGTACATACGGCCACAGGCGCAGCAGGGTCCGTACGACGGAATGGCCGGAACGGTCGGCGGGGCCCGTACCGTCGGCGGGGGAGGTCTGGTCGGCGAGGTCCTTGGTCACAGCGGGTGTGGTGGGCATCACGAGTGAGCCTACGGTTCGGCACTGACACCGCCCACCGAGTTTTGGCCGGACCTGCTCTGGTCCGCCAGACCTAGGACTCGATCGGCCGGACAGCAGCGTGAGGTCGAGGTCGGGTTGTATGACCTGCAGCGACAACCCGCTCAGCCCGCCACCCGCAGCAACAACACCGCCCGGGCCGGTACCTCCACGACCGTCCCGGCCCGATGAACCACCCCCGGCGCCTCCGCCTGCTCCTCGCGCGCCGTATCGACGACGACCTCGTAGCGGTCCGCCCACGGCGGACCGGGAAGGACGAAGCTCGCCGGCCGGTCGCCCGCGTGCAGGATCGCGAGGAAGCTGTCGTCCGTGACGGGGACGCCACGCGCGTCACGCCCCGGGATGTCACGGCCGGACAGGTACATCCCGAGCGTCGCGGCCGGCGCGTACCAGTCCCGCTCGGTCATCTCCGTCCCCCGCACCGTGAACCAGGCCAGATCCCGCAGCCCGTCCGCGGAATGCGCCCGTCCGGAGAAGAACGCCCGCCGCCGCAGCACCGGATGGGCGTGCCGGAGAGCGATCAGCCGGGACGTCAGGTCGAACAGGGCCCGCCAGCCGGGATCGTCCAGCAGCCCCCAGTCGACCCAGCTGACCTCGTTGTCCTGGCAGTACGCGTTGTTGTTCCCGTGCTGCGTCCGCCCCAGCTCGTCACCCGCCACGAGCATCGGCACACCGGTCGACAGCAACAGCGTCGTCAGCAGATTGCGCAACTGACGCCGCCGCGACGCACGGATGCCCGCGTCGTCCGTCTCCCCCTCCGCCCCGCAGTTCCACGACCGGTTGTCGTCGGTGCCGTCCCGGTTTCCCTCGCCGTTGGCCTCGTTGTGCTTGCGCTCGTAGGACACCAGGTCCCGGAGGGTGAATCCGTCGTGCGCCGTCACGAAGTTCACGGACGCGTACGGCCGACGGCCGCCCCACGCGTACAGGTCACTCGAACCCGACAGCCGGTAACCCAGGTCCCGCACATCCGGCAGAGCACCACGCCAGAAGTCCCGCACCGCGTTCCGGTAGCGGTCGTTCCACTCCGTCCACAGTGGAGGGAACGCCCCCACCTGGTACCCGCCCGAGCCCACGTCCCACGGCTCCGCGATCAGCTTCACCCGCCGCAGCACCGGATCCTGGGCGATGACGGCGAGGAAGGGGGACAGCATGTCGACGTCGTGCATCGACCGGGCGAGTGCCGCCGCCAGGTCGAAGCGAAAGCCGTCCACCCCCATCTCCGTCACCCAGTACCGCAGGGAGTCCGTGATCAGCCGCAGTACGTGCGGCTGCACCACATGCAGCGTGTTGCCGCACCCCGTGTAGTCCGCGTACCGCCGGGCGTCGGACTGGAGGCGGTAGTAGCCGCGGTTGTCGATGCCGCGCATCGACAGCATCGGGCCCAGCTCGCTCGCCTCCGCGGTGTGGTTGTAGACCACGTCGAGGATCACCTCGATCCCTGCCGCGTGCAGCGCCCGCACCATCCGTTTGAACTCGCCGACCTGCTGCCCCTGCGTGCCGGACGCCGCGTACGCCGCGTGCGGGGCGAAGTAGCCGATGGAGTTGTAGCCCCAGTAGTTCCTCAGCCCTCGCCGCAGCAGATGGTCCTCGTGCGCGAACTGGTGTACGGGCAGGAGTTCGACAGCGGTCACCCCGAGCCGTACGAGATGGCTGATCGCCGCCGGATGCGCCAACCCGGCGTAGGTGCCCCGCAGCTCCTCGGGGATGTCGGGGTGCAGGCGCGTGAAGCCGCGTACGTGCACCTCGTAGATGACCGAGTCCGCCCACGGTGTCTTCGGGCGCCGGTCGTCCGACCAGTCGTCGTCATCGTGGACGACGACACCCTTCGGAACGTACGGCGCCGAGTCCCGGTCGTCGCGCACCGTGTCGGCGACCTGCTGCTGCGGCCAGTCGCGGACGTGTCCGTACACCTCCGGCGGCAGGCTGGTGTAGTCGTTGCCCTCGGCGCCGTCCACGGCGCGCGCGTACGGGTCGAGGAGGAGCTTCGCCGGGTTCCAGCGGGCGCCGGTCCACGGATCCCAACGGCCGTGCACGCGGTAGCCGTACCGCCGGCCCGGCCGCACACCGGGTACGAAGCCGTGCCAGATCTCGTGGGTCAGCTCGGCCAGCGGCAGCCGGGTCTCCACGCCCTCGTCGTCGAACAGGCACAGTTCGACCGACTCCGCACCGCCCGCCCACAGCGCGAAGTTGGTGCCCGCGACACCGTCGGGGCCGACCCGGAAGCGCGCGCCCAGCGGCGTCGGGGCGCCCGGCCATACGGGTACGACGGGCGCCGTGCGCCGCGTGCCGTTCAGCACGGTGGACGGGTGCGCGGGCAGCCCGCCGCCCGGGGCACGCTCTCCTTGGGCGGGCACCCCGCTGCCCGGGGCGCGCCCCTCCTTCTCTGCCTCCTGCTCGGGTGCGCTCGACACCTGTTCAACCTCCAGCGGCTCGGTTGAACGGCGCCAAGAAGAGCCATGGCGTCCCGGCCGTGGCTCCCCGTCGCGTCGTCCTTCCCACTGTTCTGCCCACAGCGGGGCTCGCACTCACGTTTCCCCAGGAGGGGGCACGTCGTTGGGCCCCACGTGATGCACGAACAAAGACGCGCGCGGCGCGCAGGGGCCGTGCTGGCCGCCGTACTGACATGGGCAGGCCTGCTGGCCGGAGCCACGGGATGCTCCTTCGACGGGGTCGACGGGATGCTCGGCAAGGACGGCTCGCCCGAGGACGCGATCCGCGTCTGGCCGGACGACGGCAGCAAGGAGGTACGCCCGAACGAGGGGCTGAAGGTTCAGGTGCCGGACGGACGGCTGGAGTCCGTGAAGGTCGTCAAGTCGCAGGACGCACAGGAGTCCCCGGTGCCCGGCCGGATCGTCGAGGACGGCACGACCTGGGTGCCGGCAGGAAGCGGCAGGCTGGCACTGGCCGCCAAGTACACGGTGGACGCGGTCGCGCTCGACGGACACGGGCGGCGGATGGCGCGGCACGTGACGTTCACGACGCACGTCCCCGCCAAGCGGTTCATCGGATACGTCACCCCCGAGAACCGGTCGACCGTCGGCACCGGAATGATCGTCTCCCTGGAGTTCAACCGCGAGATCGGCAACCGCGCCGCCGTCGAGCGCGCGATCCGGGTGCGGTCGCAACCCGCCGTCGAGGTCCGCCCGCACTGGTTCGGCAAGGGCCGCCTGGACTTCCGGCCCGAGAAGTACTGGAAGCCCGGCACGAAGGTCACCGTCGACCTGCGGCTGCGGGACGTCGAGGCGGCGCCCGGGGTGTACGGGCTCCAGCACAAGAGCTTCTCCTTCACGGTGGGCCGCAGCCAGGTCAGCCTCGTCGACGCCGCCGACCACACCATGGAGGTACGCCGCGACGGCAAGCTTCTCGCCAACGTTCCGATCACCGCGGGCGCCCCCCGGTCGACGACGTACAACGGGAAGATGGTGATCAGCGAGATGCTCGAAGTGACCCGGATGAACGGCGCCACGGTCGGCTTCAGGCGCGCCGACGGCAGGGGCGAGTACGACATCCCGGACGTCCCCCACGCGATGCGGCTCACCAGCTCCGGGACCTTCCTGCACGGCAACTACTGGGCGCGGGGCGTGTTCGGCAACCGCAATGTCAGCCACGGCTGTGTGGGCCTGCGTGATGTGAAGGGCGGCAGTTCCGCGACCCCGGCGGGCTGGTTCTTCGACCGCAGCATCATCGGCGATGTCGTCGAGGTCGTGAACAGCGATGACAAGAGGGTCGCTCCCGACAACGGCCTCGGAGGGTGGAACATGACGTGGAAGGAGTGGCAGGCCGGCTCCGCGGTGAAGTAGACCGGCATGGGGGTAGGTGCAGGAAGTGGCTGCTCACACCGGCAGTTGGAACTGAACAGTGACAATTGCCGGGAGCCACCGGTCCTGGCCGTGTGATTAATTGACGCGGTGCGTGCATGGGCGCGCCGTAGTGCGGGCCTGTGACCCGGGCCGTGCGAGGGGAGAAACAGCTTGAACGGGCGACCGATATCGAGGGCGTCGGTTGGCGCGCGGGGGCGCGAACGCAAGAGCTCTGGGGGGCGTGGGCGCAAGGGGGTTCTGGCGCTCATACTCGGCATGCTGCTGCTCGCCGTGACGGCGTGCGGCGGCGGGGGAGGAGGGGGCTCGGACTCGGGCTCCGGCGGTGACCAGGACGGCAAGGGCGGTTCCGGCCGGGCCGACACCAAGACCTCGCGGGCCGTCGTGACGATAGCGCCCAAGAACGGCGCCGACGACGTGGACACCAGCGGCGCCCTCAAGGTCACCGCCGCCAAGGGCGAACTGACCGAGGTCAAGGTGGAGAACACCAAGGGCGAGCCGGTCGAGGGCGAGATAACCGGCGACGGGGCGAGCTGGACCCCCACCGACCACCTGGCGTCCGCCACGAAGTACAAGGTCCACGCGATAGCCAAGGACTCCGAAGGCCGCCGGGCGGCCGAGGAGTCCACCTTCACCACCCTGACCCCGAAGAACACCTTCGTCGGCATCTTCACGCCCGAGGACGGTTCCAAGGTCGGCGTGGGAATGCCCTTCTCGATCCGCTTCGACCGGGGCATCACCCACCCCGAGGACGTCGAGAAGGCCATCCGTGTGAAGACCGAGCCCGCGGTGGACGTCGAGGGCCACTGGTTCGGCAACGACCGACTGGACTTCCGCCCGGAGAAATACTGGAAGCCCGGTACGAAGGTGACGGTCGACCTCGACCTCGACGGCCTGGAGGGCCGGCCCGGCGTCTACGGAGAGCAGGCCAAGACCGTCGAGTTCACCATCGGCCGCAGCCAGGTGTCCACGGTCGACGCCAAGAGCAAGAAGATGAAGGTCGTCCGCGACGGCAAGCTCATCAAGACGATTCCCATCACGTCCGGGGCGCCCTCGACGCCGACCTACAACGGCCAGATGGTCATCAGCGAGAAGCACAAGGTGACTCGCATGAACGGCGCCACGGTCGGGTTCACACGCCCCGACGGCAAGGGCGAGTACGACATCAAGGACGTACCGCACGCGATGCGCCTGTCGACCTCGGGCACCTTCATCCACGGCAACTACTGGGCGCCGTACGCGCCGGGGAACCAGAACGTCAGCCACGGGTGCGTCGGCCTGAGGGATGTGAAGGGGGCCTGGGACGGGAAGCAGCCCGCCGCGTGGTTCTTCGACAACTCGATCCTCGGTGACGTCGTGATCGTGAAGAACTCGAAGGACACGACCATCCAGCCGGACAACGGCCTCAACGGCTGGAACATGTCCTGGGAGAAGTGGAAGGCGTAGGAGCCTTTTCGAAGTCGAGGTGTACGGGCCCGGTGTGCTGTGACTCAGCACACCGGGCCATTGTCGTTAGTCCCCGTTAACCTGCCCTCATGACTGTGCATCTCGAAGTCGCCGAAGGTGTCGGCACGATCCGCCTCGACCGTCCGCCCATGAACGCGCTGGACGTCGCCACGCAGGACCGGCTCAAGGAACTCGCCGAGGAGGCCGCCCGTCGCGACGACGTACGCGCGGTGGTCCTCTACGGCGGCGAGAAGGTGTTCGCGGCGGGCGCGGACATCAAGGAGATGCAGGCCATGGACCATGCGGCGATGGTCGTACGCTCCCGGGCCCTGCAGGACTCCTTCACCGCCGTGACCCGCATCCCCAAGCCGGTCGTCGCCGCCATCACCGGATACGCGCTGGGTGGCGGCTGCGAGTTGACGCTGTGCGCCGACTACCGCATCGCGGCGGACAACGCGAAGCTGGGCCAGCCGGAGATCCTTCTCGGGCTGATCCCCGGCGCGGGGGGCACCCAGCGCCTGGCCCGGCTGATCGGGCCGTCCAAGGCCAAGGACCTCATCTTCACCGGCCGCATGGTCAAGGCCGAGGAGGCTCTCGCGCTCGGTCTGGTGGACCGGGTCGTGCCGGCCGCCGAGGTGTACGAGCAGGCGCACGCGTGGGCGTCCAAGCTGGCGCAGGGGCCGGCGCTCGCGCTGCGGGCCGCCAAGGAGTCGGTGGACATGGGGCTGGAGACGGACATCGAGACCGGGCTCGCGGTGGAGCGCAACTGGTTCGCGGGGCTGTTCGCGACGGAGGACCGGGAGCGGGGGATGCGGAGCTTCGTGGAGGAGGGGCCGGGGAAGGCGAAGTTCCTCTGAGAGAGCCGTCCGAATGAGGGAGTCGTCAGAGGCGCCGAAGGGGGTCGAATTCCTTCGGCAAATCCTCCTGAACCACTTGCAGTTGACGCCATGTCTTACCCGGTGTTCCCCCGAAGGGGCGGTTTGTACGAGCCTTGGTGCAGCCGGGAGGCAGCCTTGAGGCTGCCTTGCCCGGGGCAGTCGGCGATTGCCCCGAAGTGGGCCGTCCGCGCAGGTCAGTCGGGCTGTGCCGGTCGCTGCACTGCCTGTGGCATATGCCGAACGGATGGCTTGGAATAGGGGGTTTCCCCGGGCGTATTCCTCCGGAACGGCCCCCAAGGGTGCCCGGGGCGGCCATGATGGGGGCATGGCGGGGCTGGAGGGTATGGAACAGCCGCGGCGGCACGCGAGTGCGACCGCGGCGCGCTGGTCGCCCGGTGTCGAGGACGAACACGCGCTCAAGGCGCTGGAGTTGTTCGGCAATCCCACGAAGGCCGAGGTTCCGTTGCCGTCCCGCCCCGAGTCGGCGGCGAGTGCGCGCCGGCTGGCCCAGGTCGTGATCCTGCGTCAGTGGGGGCTCTCCCCGAAAACGACCGAGGACGCCGTGCTGCTGGTCTCCGAACTCGTGGGCAACGCCGTACGGCACACCGGCGCCCGTGTCTTCGGGCTCCGGATGCGGCGTCGCCCGGGCTGGATCCGCGTCGAGGTCCGGGATCCCTCCCGCGGCCTGCCCTGCCTCATGCCCGTGCGGGACATGGACCTCAGCGGGCGCGGTCTGTTCCTCGTCGACAAGCTCTCCGACCGCTGGGGTGTCGACCTGCTGCCCCGCGGCAAGACGACCTGGTTCGAGATGCGCGTCCCGGACCACTGACGCGTCCGGGGCGCGGACCAGGTGTCCGCGCCGGCTCTCGCTGAAGGCGACCGAAGACGTCGTGCGGCCGGGCGTTCGCGCCGGCCCTTCTGTGCGACCTGCGTGGCCGTGGCGCGCTCGCGACCCGCACTCTGCGTCAAACAGCTCAATGACCGCCATTCGGCGCGAAACACCCTTAAATGGCACGGGTGACCACGACCGACCGCCGTGCGGCCCTCCGGACGGGTGCGGGACTCGCCGCGGCGGGCGCGCTCACGGCGGGCGCGCTCACCGGGTGTTCCACGAACGGCCCGACCGTCGCGCGCCCGGCCGCCCCGCCCCGTACGCCCTCCGTGGCGCCCGCTCCCCGCGCCTACCCCCACCGGCCCGTCCAGATCGAGTACGGCCCCCGCGACCGCCCCCGGGTCGCGCTCACCTTCCACGGACAGGGCGACCCCGCCCTCGCCCGCGCGCTCCTCGACGAGGCGGAGAAGGGCGGCGCCCGCCTCACCGTTCTCGCCGTCGGCAGCTGGCTCGACGCCCATCCGCGAATGGCCCACCGGATCCTCGACGGCGGCCACGACCTCGGCAACCACACCCAGCACCACGTCGACATCAACGCGCTGCCCGAGGCGGAGGCGTACGCCGAGATCAGCGGGTGCGCCGAGCGGCTGCGCCGGCTCACCGGATCGATCGGCACCTGGTTCAGACCCTCACGCGCCACGCGAGCCTCCCCGCTCGTCGAGCGCCTGGCCCGCCGCGCGGGCTACCCGCATGTCCTCTCGTACGACGTCGACTCGCTCGACTTCACCTCGCCCGGCGCCCCGGCCGTCACCCGCAGGATCACCTCCCGGATCCGGCACGGCTCGGTGGTGAGCCTGCACTTCGGGTACGCGGACACGGTCGCCGCGCTCCCCGCCGTCCTGGAAGAACTCGATCGCCGCGGCCTGCGCGCGGTGACCACCACGGAGTTGCTGAGCTGATGCACCGGAACCTCACCCAGCGCGCCCTGATCGCGGGCGCCGTACTCGCCGCCGCCCTCCTCGGCTGCGGCACCGGGCCCGAGCGCCAGGCGAAGGAGACCCTCGGCACGGTCGAGCCGGTCAAGCCCGCCAAATCCGCCAAGCCCGCCCAGCCCGTCAAGCCCGCCGAACCCAAGACCGACGGCCTGCCAGGCATGCCGCCCGTCCTCGACAAGACCGACATCTACGCCGCCGACCGCCCGGGCAAACTGTCCCCGGTCGTCAAGGACTTCCCGTCCCGCGTCTACGTCCCCAACACCAATTCCAACACCGTTTCCGTCATCGACCCCAAGACGTACGAGGTCATCGAGACGATCCCGGTCGGTGTCCAGCCTCAGCACGTCGTCCCCTCCTGGGACCTGAAGACCCTCTGGGTCAACAACAACCGGGGACACACGCTGACGCCCATCGACCCGAAGACGGGCAAGGCGGGCAACCCGGTCGACGTCCACGACCCCTACAACCTGTACTTCACGCCGAACGGCAAGTACGCCATCGTCATGGCCTCGCTCGACCGCGAACTGGTCTTCCGCGACCCGCACACCATGAAGACCGTCAAGACCGAACCGGTCAGCTGCTACGGCGTCAATCACGCCGACTTCTCCCTGGACGGCCGGTACTTCATCGTCTCCTGCGAGTTCAGCGGCGAACTGCTGAAGGTCGACACGGAGCGGATGAAGGTCGTCGGCCAGCAGAAGCTGCCCTTCGAGGGGGCCATGCCGCAGGACGTGAAGATCTCGCCGGACGGGAAGACGTTCTACGTCGCCGACATGATGGCCCACGGCGTGTGGGTGCTGAACGGAGACAGGTTCGACGAGCCGAAGCTCCTGCCCACCGGCAAAGGCTGCCACGGCCTGTACATCAGCCGTGACTCCCGCGAGATGTACATCTCGAACCGCGGCGAGGGCACCATCTCGGTCTTCGACTTCACCCAGGACAAGCTGACCAAGAAGTGGCATCTGCCGGACGGCGGCAGCCCCGACATGGGCGGCGTCTCCATTGACGGCAAGGTCCTCTGGCTCTCCGGCCGTTACGACTCCGAGGTGTACGCCATCGACACTCGCACCGGCGTCCAGCTGGCCCGCATCCCGGTCGGCAGCGGTCCGCACGGGCTCGCGGTGTATCCGCAGCCGGGCCGCTACTCGCTCGGGCACACGGGCATCTTCCGCTGAGAGGAACGGAAGTTGACCGCTGTCCTCGGGACACGCCGCCGTACGAGTGACGATCCACGGCCCGCCCCCGCAGAACCGAGATCGTGCTCCGCATGATCACAACTCGCCTGCGGCGGCGGGCCGCTGCCGTCGTCCTGTCCCTGTCCGCCGTCTTCGCGACCTCGGCGGCGACGCTCCCCGCCGAGCCGGCGAAGCCACCTGCCAAGGCACCCGCGACATCACCCGTGAAGGCCGCGGCTCCCGAGTGTCCCCAGTTCGCCGACCCCGTCCACGCCGCAGTCGACCGCCGCGTGGACATCGACCGCATCACGCCCGACCCCGTCTGGCGCACGTCCTGCGGCACGCTCTACCGCAGCGACCGCCGCGGCCCCTCGATCGTCTTCGAGCAGGGCTTCCACCCCAAGGACGTCATCAACGGCCAGTACGACATCGAGAAGTACGTCCTCGTCAACCAGCCCTCGCCGTACGTCTCCACGACCTACGACCACGACCTCTACAAGACGTGGTGGAAGAGCGGCTTCAACTATTACATCGACGCCCCCGGCGGTGTGGACGTCAACAAGACCATCGGCGACACCCACAAGTGGGCCGACCAGGTCGAGGTCGCCTTCCCGGGCGGTATCGCGCGCCAGTACATCATCGGCGTCTGCCCGGTCGACAAGGCGACAAAGACCGAGATCATGAGTGACTGCGAGAGCAACCCGTACTACGAGCCCTGGCACTGAGCGGCTCTGAGCGGTACTGAGCGGCACTGAGGGTGCCTCCGCGCCTCAGGCCGCGACGAGCAGGGCCTCCGCCCCGACCGGGCGGAACCCGGCCGCCTGGAACGCCCGCACGCTGCGGGCGTTCCCCGCGGCCAGCTGGGCCCACACGGGCTCACCCGCGCTCAGATGGCGCGCCGCCGAGGCCAGCGCACGGCCCAGTCCCCGGTGCCGGACCTCCTCGTCCACCTCGATCGCGGCCTCCAGGCGCCCCGCGATCCCGCGCCCCAGAACGAGCACCCCTCCTTCGGCCGCCCACACGCGCACGTCGTCGCGCCGCTTGCGGGCGCGGGCCACCCGGGGGTGGTGGGGGTCGTCGAGTGCGGCCAGCCCGACCGGGGGCGGTCCGGGCAGCGGCGCGGCGACCGTCATCAGGTCGATCGTGTCCGTCGTACGCCCCGTACGCGCCATGAACGCGGAGAGGAACCGCGGGTTCATCGTCGCCGCGAGCGCGTCGCAGTCGAGCGCGCGCAGCGTGGCGTACACCCAGTCCGGATCCTCGTCCGTGAAGACGACGGAGTGAGCCGTGAAAGCCAGCACCCCCGCGTCGCGGTGAGCGTGCTGCGGCACGACGGTGGTGCCGCCGTCCGTCGGCGGGAACACTCCCCGGGCCGCCGCGTCGAGAATGTCCCGCAGATTTTCAGGCATGAGATCCACTTCCCCCGTCGCTTCGCCGGGCGGTTAATCTGACCTCCGTCAGCAAGGCATGGATACAGCACGAAGGGGCGGACCCGGTGGCCGACATCGAGGAAGCACGCAAGGCGTTCGAGCGGATCGACGTGGACGGTGACGGGTTCATCACCGCCGCCGAGTTCAAGACCGCCCTGGCCCAGGGCGGAGACTGGAACGTCACCGAGGCCGTGGCGGAGGCCGTGATCGCCGCCCAGGACAGCAACCACGACAAGCTCCTCTCCTTCGACGAGTTCTGGGCCCACCTGAGCAAGTAGGCCAAGCGGTCTGAGCACGAGGGGGCGCCCCCGCGGGTTGCGCGGGAGCGCCCTCTCGTCGTGCGTCCTTCGTCATGCGGTCGCTTCGTCACGCGGCCCGTGTCCGCGGCCCCCGGACGCTGCACAGCGGCTTTCGGTCCGGAATATCCCGTCCGACCCGCAGGTTGGTGTTCCCCGTCAGAGCAGAAGCACCGACCCCCCGGAAGGGCGAGCCATGAAGATCGGCATCATCGGCGCGGGCAACATCGGCGGAAACCTCACCCGGCGGCTCACCGCCCTCGGCCACGACGTCTCCGCCGCGAACTCCCGCGGTCCGCACACCCTCACCGCGCTCGCCGAGGAGACCGGAGCCACGCCCGCGACGGTCGCCGACGTCGCGCGTGGCGCGGAGCTCGTCGTCGTCACCGTCCCTCTGAAGGCCGTACCGGACCTGCCGTCCGGCTTCCTCGACGAGGCGGCTGACGCTGTCGCCGTGATCGACACCGGCAACTACTACCCGCGGGAGCGCGACGGCAAGATCGCCGCGATCGAGGACGAGGGTCTGACGGAGAGCCGCTGGACCGCCCAGCAGATCGGCCACACGGTCATCAAGGCCTTCAACGGCACGTACGCCCAGGACATCCTCGACCGCCCCCGCCCCGCCGGCGCCCCCGACCGCATGGCCCTCCCGGTCGCCGGTGACGACGAGGCGGCCAAGCGCGTCGTCCGCGGTCTCATCGACGAACTCGGCTTCGACACGGTCGACTCCGGCACCCTCGACGACTCCTGGCGCCAGCAGCCCGCGACCCCGGTCTACGGCCTTCAGGCCGGGACCGAGGCGGTCACCAAGGCCCTGGCGGAGGCGTCTCCGGAGCGGACGGCGGACTTCCGGGCGTAAGGCGTAGGGCGGGGGCCGGCCCCGGCCGCCCGGCCTCAGCCGCCGGTGGCCCACTCGCGGAGCGCTGCCTTGCTCGCGAAATCGGCGACGTTCTTGTCCAGCGGGCTGTCGGTGTACTGGTGGAAGCGCCACTTCGCCTTGATGCGGGGCTCGCCGGCGGTGACGTAGTCGGCGATCCACAGGGCGTCACCCGCGTACGAGGTGGTGTCGACGTTCAGCCAGTAGTTTCTGTTGCAGTACAGAACGACCCGGTGGTTCGGCCGCAGTTCCTTCACCTTGCGGATGAAGCGGTCCTTCTCGGCGTTGCTCGCGTGGGTGCCCTCGCTCGTCGATTCCCAGTCGACGGCGAGGACGTCGCCCGCCTTCTCCGGGGCCTTGCTGACGAAGTACTCGGCCTGGGCGGTGAGGTTGCCGGGCCAGAGGAAGTGGTAGAAGCCGACCACGCAGCCGCCGTCGCGGGCCGTCTTCGTCTGGGCGCTCAGTTTCGGGTTGACGTACGAACGGCCCTCCGTCGCCTTGATGAAGACGAAGGACAGGCCGTCGGTGTCGAACGAGGACGACTGGTGGGAACTGACATCGATGCCGCGCAGCATGGGGCATTCCTCCGTGCGTGGGGAGACAGGTGGGGGAGTGGGGTAGGCACAGGGGTACGGAAAAGTGCGGGTGAAGCACTCAACTACCTTGCTTTTCCCCTACATCGCCCCATTCCATCCCTAAGATGGCAGGGCTCAGCACTCGATGATGTTCACCGCGAGCCCGCCCCGTGCCGTCTCCTTGTACTTCACGGACATGTCGGCGCCGGTGTCCTTCATGGTCTTGATGACCTTGTCGAGGGACACCTTGTGGGAGCCGTCGCCGCGCATGGCCATGCGGGCGGCCGTGACGGCCTTCGCGGCGGCCATGCCGTTGCGTTCGATGCACGGGATCTGGACGAGGCCGCCGACGGGGTCGCAGGTGAGGCCGAGGTTGTGTTCCATGCCGATCTCGGCCGCGTTCTCGACCTGTTCGGGGGAGCCGCCCAGGACCTCGGCGAGCGCGCCGGCCGCCATGGAGCAGGCCGAGCCGACCTCGCCCTGGCAGCCGACCTCGGCGCCGGAGATGGACGCGTTCTCCTTGAAGAGCATGCCGATCGCGCCCGCGGCCAGCAGGAAGCGGACCACGCCCTCCTCGTCGGCGCCCGGCACGAAGTTGATGTAGTAGTGGAGCACCGCGGGGATGATGCCCGCGGCTCCGTTGGTGGGGGCGGTCACCACCCGGCCGCCCGCCGCGTTCTCCTCGTTCACGGCCATCGCGTAGAGCGTGATCCACTCCATGGCGCGGGCCAACGGTTCGCCCTCGGAGCGGAGTTGGCGTGCCGAGACGGCCGCCCTGCGCCGTACCTTCAGGCCGCCGGGCAGGATGCCCTCGCGGGACATGCCGCGCGAGACGCAGGCCTGCATCACGCGCCAGATCCCCAGCAGCCCCTCGCGGATCTCCTCCTCGGTGCGCCAGGCCCGCTCGTTCTCCAGCATGAGCGCGGAGATGGACAGGCCTGTCTCCCGTGTCAGGCGCAGCAACTCGTCGCCCGTACGGAACGGGTGCTTCAGCACCGTGTCGTCGAGCTTGATCCGGTCCGCGCCGACCGCCTCCTCGTCCACGACGAAGCCGCCGCCCACCGAGTAGTACGTCTTCGAGAGGAGCTCCGTCCCGTCGGTGTCGTACGCCCAGAGCGTCATCCCGTTCGCGTGGTACGGCAGAGCCTTGCGCCGGTGGAGGATCAGGTCGTCGTCGTAGGAGAAGGCGATCTCGTGCTCGCCGAGCAGTTTCAGGAGCTTCTCCGAGCGGATCGCGTCGACCCGGTCGTCCGCCGTCTCCACGTCCACCGTCCGCGGAGACTCGCCTTCCAGGCCGAGCAGAACCGCCTTCGGCGTGCCATGGCCGTGCCCGGTCGCGCCGAGCGAGCCGTACAACTCGGCGCGCAGCGAGGCGGTGGGGGCCAGCAGGCCCTCGTTGCGCAGGCGGCGGGCGAACAACCGCGCCGCGCGCATCGGGCCGACCGTGTGGGAGCTGGACGGGCCGATGCCGATCGAGAAAAGGTCGAAGACCGAGATGGCCACGGTGACTCCTCACAACGGGGTGGAACAGAGTGGGGCACCGCGCACGCACGTTCAGGCCGCGCGGTGCCCCCGAGCGGTTACTTCAGGCCGGGATACAGCGGGTGCCGGCCGGCCAGGGCGGACACCCGGGCCTTCAGGGCGTCCCGGTCGTACGTGGGCTTCAGCGCCTCGGCGATGATGTCCGCGACCTCGGCGAAGTCCTCGGCCCCAAAGCCTCGGGTAGCCAGGGCCGGCGTTCCGATGCGCAGGCCGGAGGTGACCATCGGCGGACGCGGGTCGTTCGGGATGGCGTTGCGGTTGACCGTGATGCCGACCTCGTGGAGGCGGTCCTCGGCCTGCTGCCCGTCGAGTTCGGAGTCGCGCAGGTCGACCAGGACAAGATGGACGTCCGTACCGCCGGACAGGACATCGACGCCGACGGACTTGACGTCGTCCTGGACCAGGCGCTCGGCGAGAATCCGCGCGCCGTCCAGCGTCCGCCGCTGCCGCTCCTTGAAGTCCTCCGAGGCCGCGACCTTGAACGAGACGGCCTTGGCCGCGATCACATGCTCCAGCGGGCCGCCCTGCTGGCCCGGGAAGACGGCCGAGTTGATCTTCTTCGCCAGCTCCGCCGTGGACAGGATCACGCCACCGCGCGGGCCGCCCAGCGTCTTGTGCGTCGTGGTCGTGACCACGTGCGCGTGCGGGACGGGGTTCGGGTGCAGGCCCGCCGCCACCAGGCCCGCGAAGTGCGCCATGTCCACCATCAGATACGCGCCGACCTCGTCGGCGATCCGGCGGAACGCGGCGAAGTCCAGCTGACGCGGGTACGCCGACCAGCCGGCCACGATCAGCTTCGGCTTGGACTCCTTGGCGAGGCGCTCGACCTCGGCCATGTCGACCTGGCCGGTCGCATCGTCCACGTGGTACGCGACCACGTTGTAGAGCTTGCCGGAGAAGTTGATCTTCATGCCGTGGGTCAGGTGCCCGCCGTGTGCGAGGTTCAGGCCCATGATCGTGTCGCCGGGCTTGAGCAGGGCGAACATCGCGGCGGCGTTGGCCTGGGCGCCCGAGTGCGGCTGCACGTTGGCGTGTTCGGCGCCGAAGAGCTCCTTGACGCGGTCGATGGCGATCTGCTCGACCACGTCGACGTGCTCGCAGCCGCCGTAGTAGCGGCGGCCCGGGTAGCCCTCGGCGTACTTGTTGGTGAGTACGGAGCCCTGGGCCTCCATGACCGCCACCGGAGCGAAGTTCTCCGAGGCGATCATCTCCAGGGTGGACTGCTGACGGTTCAGCTCGGCGTCGACGGCGGCGGCGACGTCCGGGTCGAGTTCAGAGAGGGGCTGGTTCAGAAGCGACATCGGTCAGGAGTCCTCAAGATCCGGAGAATTCGGTGTACTCGTCCGCGGAGAGCAGGTCCTTCGGTTCCTGCGCGATGCGAATCCTGAACAGCCAGCCGCCTTCGAACGGGGCGGTGTTCACCAGTGCGGGGTCGTCCACGACGTCCTGGTTGATCTCGGTGACCTCACCGGACACCGGCGAGTACAGATCGCTCACCGACTTCGTCGACTCCAGCTCGCCGCAGGTCTCGCCCTCGGTCACCGTGGTGCCGACCTCGGGGAGCTGGGCGTAGACGACGTCGCCGAGCGCGTTGGCCGCGAACTCGGTGATGCCGACCGTCGCGACGCCGTCCTCGGCGGCCGACAGCCACTCGTGCTCCTTGCTGTAACGCAGCTGCTGGGGGTTGCTCATGGCCTGAATTCTCCTGTACGCGAGGGAGTGCTGGTGAACGGGTGGGCTGGTGAGATGCCCTTTGCGCTACGAGACGGCACACGGGGCCGCAGGTCACGTCGGCGCGCTGCCGACCCCGACGCCGGGACTACTTCCGGCGCTTGTAGAAGGGCAACGCCACGACCTCGTACGGCTCGTGACTGCCCCGGATGTCCACGCCGACACCGGGCGTGCCGGGCGCGGCGTGCGTGGCGTCCACGTACGCCATCGCGATCGGCTTGCCGAGGGTGGGCGAGGGCGCGCCCGAGGTGACCTCGCCGACGACCTCGCCGCCGGCGACGACCGCGTACCCGGCGCGCGGGACGCGGCGGCCCTCGGCGATCAGACCGACGAGGACACGCGGGGGGTTCTCCTCGGCCCTGGAGGCGGCCTCGGTGAGCGCCTCGCGCCCCACGAAGTCGCCCTCCTTCTCGAACTTCACGACCCGGCCGAGCCCCGCGTCGAACGGCGTCAGCGAGGTGCTCAGCTCATGCCCGTACAGCGGCATGCCCGCCTCCAGGCGCAGGGTGTCGCGGCAGGAGAGGCCGCAGGGGACCAGGCCCGCCGCGGAGCCCGCGTCGGTCAGCGCCTGCCACAGCTTCTCCGCGTCGGCCGGGGAGACGAACAGCTCGAAGCCGTCCTCGCCGGTGTAGCCGGTGCGGGCGATCAGGGCCGGGACGCCCGCGACGGTGCCGGGCAGGCCCGCGTAGTACTTGAGGCCGTCCAGGTCGGCGTCGGTGAGGGACTTGAGGATGCCGGAGGACTCGGGGCCCTGGATAGCGAGCAGCGCGTACGCGTCGCGGTCGTCGCGCACGGCGGCGTCGAAGCCGGCGGCGCGCTCGGTCAGGGCGTCCAGGACCACCTGGGCGTTGGAGGCGTTGGCGACGACCATGTACTCGCTCTCCCCGAGCCGGTACACGATCAGGTCGTCGAGGATGCCGCCGTCGGCCCGGCAGATCATGGTGTAGCGGGCGCGGCCCACGCCGACCGAGGAGAGGTTGCCGACCAGCGCGTGGTCGAGGAGCCGGCCGGCCTGGGGGCCGGTGACGGTGATCTCGCCCATGTGGGAGAGGTCGAAGAGGCCTGCCCTGGTACGGACGGCGATGTGTTCGTCCCGCTCGGAGCCGTACCGCAGAGGCATGTCCCAGCCGGCGAAGTCGGTCATCGTCGCGCCGAGCGAACGATGCAGGGCATCGAGCGCGGTGCGCCGTGGCGTGAGGGGCGCGGCGTTACTGCTCATCGGTTCTGCTCCCAGGGCATGACGGGCGAGGTCGTTCCTCCCCATCTGTCATCGGAACCTGAGAGGTTCGCCATGACCGTCGGCAGCCGGCGGTCACGGTTTGCACCTTGGGTGGAGCCACTGGACAGCGGCCCGCTTTTCAGATGTGCCTCGCCCGCGCGGTAACGGGGCCTGAGAGATTCAAGGGAGGGACTTGCTCCTTCGGCGCCCGGGTACGCGTACCCGGAACTCTCCCGCGCGGATTCAAGCGGCCGGTATGCAGTTGGCGCGCACATCATTGCACGCCTGGGTGCGGCACGGCAGGGGGACCTTTCACAGAGATCTGTGACGGGGCTGTGGCAGGACGAGAACCAAAATGACAGGTGGCACGCATTACCTTCTCTTTACACTCGACGGGGATGGGTCTCCCGACCCCAAGGGGAGGACGATCAGCGTGAACAGGACCACGGTGTACGCGACAGGTGCGGCCGTCGCACTGCCCAAGCAGCCCGCTGCCCCGGCCAGGGAGGCGTGCGGCCCGCTCCCGGCGCCCGTCGTCCGCGATCTGCGGGACCGTGCGGGACACAGTCCGCACGGCCTCCGCTTCGGCGCGGCCGACCTGGTCGTGGTCACGGGCCTCCCGGGCAGCGGCAAGTCGACCCTGATGCGCCGCGCCGTGACGGGCCTCCGTATCGACTCGCAGGACACCCGCGACCGCTGGGACCGCCGTCTGTCCCGCTTTGTGCCGTACGCGGTCTACCGCCCCCTCGTGCGGGCCGCGCACTACGCGGGCCTGCGCCGCGCCCTGCGCTCCGGTGAGGGGGTCGTCGTGCACGACTGCGGCACCCAGGCCTGGGTGCGCAACTGGATCGCCCGCGAAGCCAGGCGCCGGGGCGGCACGCTGCACCTGCTGCTGCTCGACGTCCCGCCGGACACCGCGCTGGACGGCCAGCGCGAGCGCGGCCGCGGCGTCTCGCGATACGCCTTCGCCCGGCACCGCGGCGCGGTCGACCGGCTGTTGCGCTCCGTCGAGGAGGGCGACCTGCCGGAGGGCTGCGACTCGGCCGTTCTCGTCGACCGTGCCGCGGCGGACGTGCTGCGGCGGATCGACTTCGGCGACTGAGTCCCTTCGGCGCCCCTTCGGTGGCTGAACCCCACTGGACGCCGCGTGGGGTGAAAGCTCCGCAGGCGATAGGGTTTACCCCCATCAGCAGAGGTTCCGAGCAGATGGTTACGCAGATGGACATACCGGTACAGGCGCACCCTCACCCGCATGCCGGCTGGCCCGGCAACGCGCTGGAGGAGGTGCTCGCCGCGTCCCTCGGCGCTCCCGGGGGGCCCGCGGCGCCCTCGGCGGGTGCCCGCATCGTGGAGGTCCTCGGGCGCAGCTTCCTCTGGGTGCCGCTGCCCAACGGCGGCGGCCCGCACAGCGGCCCGCTCGACCTGCCGATGATGGAGCTCGACGGACAGGCGTACGTTCCGGTCTTCAGCTCGGAGCAGCAGTTCCGGCAGATCGTGGGCGACCACATGTCGTACACCATCGCGCCCGCCGTGGAGTTCGCGCGCGGACTGCCGCCGCACGTGGGCATCGCGGTGAATCCGGACGGCACGGTCGGTGTGCCCCTGCCGCCGCCCGCCGTCGCCGCGTTGTGCCGGGCCGGACGGACTGAGCTGGACGGGCCCGCGAGCGGCGGCCGGGTCCGGCTGTTCGAGCCCGACTGGCAGGAGGACCCGGTGGACTTCCTGGCCGCCGCCTCGGCCGAGTTCGCGGGAACCGGTGTCGTGCTGAGTGCCCGCCGCTGCCTGGCGAGCATCGAGGGGGGCGACCCGGTGATGTTCATCGGCGTCGAACTGATCTCCTGGGACGAGGGGGCGCGTGCGCTCCCGTTGGACGCCCTGGGGCGGGCGCTCGCCCGGGTGCCGGTGGCGCCGCCTGTGAACCTCGTGTTCCTCGACGTCGCGCAGGACCCGGTGGGCGACTGGATGCGCGCCCGCGTGCGCCCCTTCCATCGGCACGGACACTGACGCCACGGGGTCACAGCCGCGGCCGCGTGCGCCGAGCCGCTGTCAGGATGGCGACCTAAGCTGGTTTCATGGCTCGGTCGGGGTTGGGGGTCTTTCGCTCGGGGGTCCGGCCCACGGCTGAGGCGCCAGTGAGTGCATCGGCCCCGGACGATGCAGAATGGCTCGGTCGGGTGGTGCGCGCTTCAAGTACATGACGCACGCCGGGCCTGTGGGGCATGTTGACAGGTATGTCGCGAAGGGGCGGTAGAGGGTGAGCGCGTCGGGCACAGCCGCGGCCGGGCAGGTCGAGCACATGCTGCGCCAGGTGACGCCCGGGCGTTACGACGCCTACGAGGCGCTCCTGCGGGCGCTCGCGACGCCCTCCGCGGGTCAGGTCTGGATGCTGCTCTGGCACGGCCAGGCCGGGTCGCCGGACGCCCAGTACGGGAACATGGAGGTGGAGGGCTTCAGTTACGCGCCCTGCGTCACCTCCGCCCAGGAACTCTCGGCCAGCGGCTGGAACCGTTCGTACGAGGTCGTCGACGGCCTCGACGTGGCCCGCACCCTCTACCCCGACCACTACGGCCTCTGGCTGAACCCGCACGCGCCCGGCGGTGGCGTCGGCATCCCCTGGCTCGACCTGCGCCGCATCGCCACCGGCCTGGAGCGGCAGCCCGCGGGCCCGCTCAGGATGGCCGAACCGGGCATCGAACTCCCGCAGTTCTACGCCCTGCTCGCGCAGAACGCGCATCGCACCGCCGCCGTGCGCTCGCTGCGCCGCGCCTGGGTGCAGCCGGCGCTCGGGGCGCCGTATCTCGCCATCGGCCTCGATGTGTACGACACCAGTCCGCCCGCCGTGGACTCGGTACGGGCGATGATGCAGCAGTCCATCGGCGCCGTGCCGGACGGGCTGCCGGTGTCGACCGTCGCGATGTCCGACGGGTACGACCCGGTGGCCATGTGGATGCGGGCCAACGCGCGGCCGTTCTACGACCGGGAGGCCCATGCGGCCCCCGCCCCGGCGACGGGTGGCTTCCCGGGCACGTACTGAGCCCGGTCCGCCGTCTGTCCCTCGAAAACCGCTTGCACCGGTTGTACCGCTTGCCGAGAGTCACCGCGCGTAGATTGTCCAAATCTACGCGGGTAAATGGGGTAGTGAGCCCCTTACGCCCCAACTATCCCCCGTCCGCCTCCCGTTATCGGCAGTCCGGATAACGGAACACCCCAGACAGCATCACGTTTAGGCATCCATTCACCGCCAAGTCTGGCAACAGATCGCTGAACCGTTGAAGACTCCGGCTCCAGGGGTGTTCTCCCCTGCGTTCGACAGACAGATCACGCCGCTACAGCGGCATGTGGGGGCCGGCTACCGCCGGTTTGAGAGGGGTCGCTGCCACGATGACGGCACCATTGCACGAGCCGACCGCGGAAGCGGCCCCGAGTGCTGCCGAGGAGGCGGCGACAGCCGGCTCCGCCGAGGCCAAGTCGGTACAGGGGCGTTCCCTCGGCCGGATTGCCTGGGAGCGCCTCAAGCGCGACAAACTGGCTCTCACGGGCGGCGTTGTCGTCCTCGTCCTGATCGCGATCGCGTTGCTCGCACCGGTGATCACGAACCTGGTCGGGCAGGACCCCGAGACGCACCACGAGGACCTGATCGACCCTCTCTTCTCGACTCCCAAGGGGTCCTTGGGCGGTATCAGCGGGGACCACCTCTTCGGTGTCGAACCGGTCAACGGGCGCGACGTGTTCGCCCGCATCGTCTACGGCGCCCGCATCTCGCTCCTGGTCGGCTTCCTGTCCGCCCTGGTCGCGGTCGTGATCGGCACGGTTCTGGGTGTCCTCGCCGGCTACTTCGGCGGCTGGCTGGACGCCCTCATCAGCCGGGTGATGGACGGTCTGCTGGCGTTCCCGCAGCTGCTGTTCATCATCGCGCTGGTCTCGGTCATGCCGAACGAGATGCTCGGCCTCACCGGCACGGGCGTGCGTATCTTCGTGATGATCCTGGTGATCGGCTTCTTCGGCTGGCCCTATGTCGGACGCGTGGTGCGCGGCCAGACGCTCTCGCTGCGTGAGCGCGAGTACGTCGAGGCCGCCCGCAGTCTCGGGGCCGGGCGGCTGTACATCCTGTTCAAGGAGCTGCTGCCCAACCTCGTCGCGCCCATCATCGTGTACACGACGATGATGATCCCGACGAACATCCTCACCGAAGCGGCGCTCAGCTTCCTGGGCGTGGGCGTCAAGCCCCCCACAGCCTCCTGGGGACAGATGCTCTCCTCGGCGATCGACTACTACGACTCGGACCCCACCTACATGGTGATCCCGGGTGTAGCGATCTTCATCACCGTCCTTGCCTTCAACCTCTTCGGCGACGGCGTACGCGATGCGCTCGACCCGAAGGGTTCTCGCTGAACTGCCGTACCCCCAGGGCCCGTCATCTGTCGACGGGCCGCTATACACACGGAGGATCCGAGTGACTACCCAACGAACCACAGGGCGGCGCAAGCAGGCCGCGGCTGCCGCAGCCGTGGTCGCGGCGCTGCTGTCCACGGCGGCGTGCGGCGGCGGCAACGACGACGGCGGTTCGAAGAACGGCGCGGCCGGCTACGACGCCGCGAACAACAAGGTCGCGCAGGCCTCCCTCGCCAAGAAGGGCGGCACGCTGAAGTTCGCCGGCGCCCAGGACGCCGACTCGTGGGACACCACGCGTGGTTACTACGGCATGGCCTGGAACTTCATGCGGTACTACAGCCGTCAGCTGGTGACCAGCAAGACGGAGCCCGGAGCCAAGGGCACCGAGCTCACCCCGGACCTCGCCACCAGCACGGCGAAGATCACCAACGGCGGCAAGACGTACACGTACACGCTGCGCGACGGGATCACCTGGGAGGACGGCAAGCCGATCACCTCCAAGGACGTCAAGTACGGCATCGAGCGCGTGTGGGCGCAGGACGTGCTGTCCGGCGGTCCGGTCTACGTGAAGGACATCCTCGACCCCAAGGGCGAGTACAAGGGCCCCTACAAGGACACGTCCCCGGACAAGCTCGGTCTGAAGGCGATCGAGACGCCCGACGACAAGACCATCGTCTTCAACCTGCCCGCGGCGAACTCCGACTTCGAAGAAGTGCTCGCCATGACCTCGGCGTCCCCGGTCCGCCAGGACAAGGACACCAAGTCCAAGTACGGGCTGAAGCCGTTCTCGTCCGGCCCGTACAAGTTCCAGTCGTACACGCCGAACAAGTCGCTCACGCTGGTCCGCAACGAGAACTGGAAGCAGTCCTCGGACCCGATCCGCAAGGCGTACCCGGACAAGATCACGCTGACGCTGTTCACCAACGCCAATGACATGGACCAGCGTCTGATCAACGGCGACTACGACCTGGACATCAACCAGACCGGTCTGTCCCCGCAGGGCCGCACCACCGCCCTGAAGGAGCACAAGGGCAACCTGGACAACCCGGTGTCCGGTTACATCCGCTACGCGACCTTCCCGCAGACGGTCAAGCCGTTCGACAACATCCACTGCCGCAAGGCCGTGCTCTACGGTGCCGACCACGAGTCGCTGCAGACCGCTCGCGGCGGCCCGATCGCCGGTGGCGACATCGGCACCAACATGCTCCCGCCGTCGGTCCCGGGCTCCGAGGGCCAGAAGTACGACCCGTACGAGATGGCCGGTGCCAACAAGAAGGGCAACGTCGCCAAGGCCAAGGAAGAGCTGAAGGCCTGCGGCAAGCCGAACGGCTTCAAGACCACCATCGCGGTCCGCAACAACAAGCCGGTCGAGGTGGCCACCGCCGAGTCCCTGCAGGCGTCGCTGAAGAAGATCGGCATCACCGCCGAGATCGACCAGTACGACGGTGCGCAGAGCTCCGGCATCATCGGCAGCCCCTCGAACGTGAAGAAGAAGGGCTACGGCATCATCATCATGGGCTGGGGTCCGGACTTCCCGTCCGTCCAGGGCTTCGGTCTGCCGCTGTGGGACAGCAAGTACATCCTCGAGAGCGGTAACAACAACTTCGCGATGATCAACGACAAGACGATCGACGGCCTCTTCGACGACTACGTCAAGGAGCTGGACGACGCGAAGAAGGAACAGATCGCCACGGAGATCAACCACAAGGTGATGGAGGGCGGTTACTACCTGCCCTTCGTCTTCGAGAAGTTCATCAACTGGCGCTCGGACCGGCTGGCGAACGTGTACACGACCGACGCTTACAGCGGTCAGTACGACTTCGTCAACCTGGGCCTGAAGAAGTAAACCCGACCGGCACACCCGCCGTACGGCACGAAAGGCAGGTGAAGGCCGGCGCGGTGTGATCGTGGGCCACCGGAAGACCTCCGGTGGCCCACGGTCCGCCGCCGGGCCGAGAGCAGTGCTCGCTTACCTCATCAGGCGGCTCTTCGCCGCCGCAGTGATGCTGGTGGTCATCATCCTGGTGGTCTTCTGCATCTTCTTCCTCGTCCCCAAGTGGGCGGGCGTGGACCCGGCCACGATGTTCGTGGGCAAGCAGGCCGACCCCGGGGCCATCGAGGCGGTGCGCCAGAAGCTGGGCCTCGGCGACCCGATCCTCGTCCAGGTCTGGGAGTTCTTCAAAGGCCTCTTCGTGGGACGTACGTACGCGGCGGGCGGCGACGTGACCAACTGCGCGGCGCCGTGCTTCGGTTACTCCTTCCGCAACGAGCAGGCCATCTGGCCGGTGCTCACCGACCGCTTCCCGGTGACCCTGGCGCTCGCGCTCGGTGCCGCCGTGCTGTGGCTGCTGTTCGGTGTCGCGGCGGGCGTGCTCTCCGCGCTCAAGCGCGGGACCCTGTGGGACCGCAGCGCGATGGTCGTCGCCCTCGCCGGCGTCTCGCTGCCGATCTACTTCACCGGTCTGCTGTCGCTCGCGATCTTCAGCTACGGACTCGGCTGGCTCGACGCCCAGTACGTACCGATCGAGGAGAGTTTCGGCGGCTGGATCGGCGGCATGATCCTGCCCTGGGTCACCCTCGCCTTCCTCTACGCGGCCATGTACGCCCGGATCACCAGAGCCACGATGCTGGAGGTCATGGGCGAGGACTACATCCGCACCGCGCGCGCCAAGGGTCTGCGCGAGCCGGTCGTCATCGGCAAGCACGCGATGCGCTCCACGATGACCCCGATCCTCACCATGCTCGGCATGGACCTCGGCGCCCTGATCGGCGGCGCGATCCTCACCGAGACCACGTTCAGCCTTCCCGGCCTCGGGCAGGCGGTCCTCAAGGCGATCAGCGACAAGGACCTGCCCGTGATCCTCGGCGTCACCCTGATCACCTCCCTCGCGGTGATCATCGCGAACCTCGTCGTGGACATCCTGTACGCCGTGATCGACCCCCGAGTGAGGCTCGCATGACCGAACTCAGCAAGAGCTCCGGGGCGGCGATGACCGAGCCTGTCGCCAGTGACTCGGCCGCCCCCACCGCCTTCCTCGAAGTCCGCGACCTGAAGGTGCACTTCCCGACCGACGACGGCCTGGTCAAGTCCGTCGACGGGCTCAGCTTCACGCTGGAGAAGGGCAAGACCCTCGGCATCGTGGGCGAGTCAGGCTCCGGCAAGTCGGTGACCTCGCTCGGCATCATGGGCCTGCACACCGCCGGCCAGTACGGCAAGCGCAAGGCGCGGATCTCCGGCGAGATCTGGCTCGACGGCACGGAACTGCTCTCCGCCGACCCCGACCACGTACGCAAGCTGCGTGGCCGTGAGATGGCGATGATCTTCCAGGACCCGCTGTCGGCGCTGCACCCGTACTACACGATCGGCCAGCAGATCGTGGAGGCGTACCGGATCCACCACGACGTCGACAAGAAGACCGCCAAGCGCCGTGCCGTGGAGATGCTCGACCGGGTGGGCATCCCGCAGCCGGACAAGCGGGTCGACAACTACCCGCACGAGTTCTCCGGCGGTATGCGCCAGCGCGCGATGATCGCGATGTCGCTGGTGAACAACCCCGAGCTGCTGATCGCGGACGAGCCGACGACCGCCCTCGACGTCACCGTCCAGGCGCAGATCCTCGACCTCATCCGGGACCTGCAGAAGGAGTTCGGCTCCGCGGTCATCATCATCACCCACGACCTGGGCGTCGTCGCCGAGCTGTCCGACGACATCCTGGTGATGTACGGCGGCCGGTGCGTCGAGCGCGGTCCCGCCGAGAAGGTGTTCTACGAGCCCCGGCACCCCTACACCTGGGGGCTGCTCGGCTCGATGCCGCGCCTGGACCGCGACCAGCAGGAGCGGCTCATCCCGGTCAAGGGCTCCCCGCCCTCGCTGATCAACATCCCGTCCGGCTGCGCCTTCAACCCGCGCTGCCCGTACGCGGACGTCCCCAAGGACAACGTCACCCGCACGGTCCGCCCCGAGCTGTCCGAGGTCGGCAGCCAGCACTGGGCCGCCTGCCATATGACGCAGGAGGAGCGGGAGCGTATCTGGACCGAAGAGATTGCGCCGAAGCTGTGAGCGAGAACGCAGAGGACAACGCAGTGAGCATCCCTGCACAGAGCGACGGCGCGGCAAAGGGCGCGACCCTCACCAAGGACGCCGGCGCCGGCGAGACCCTGTTGAAGGTGACCGGGCTCCAGAAGCACTTCCCGATCCGCAAGGGCCTGCTCCAGCGGCAGGTCGGCGCGGTGCGGGCGGTCGACGGCATCGACTTCGAGGTGCGCGCGGGCGAGACCCTGGGCGTCGTCGGCGAGTCGGGCTGCGGCAAGTCGACGATGGGCCGGCTGATCACCCGGCTGCTCGAACCGACCGCCGGCAAGGTCGAGTTCGAGGGCAGGGACATCACGCACCTCGGGGTCAGCGGTATGCGCCCGATGCGCCGTGACGTCCAGATGATCTTCCAGGACCCGTACTCGTCGCTGAACCCGCGCCACACGATCGGCACCATCATCGGGGCCCCCTTCAAGCTCCAGGGCGTCGAGCCCGAGGGCGGTGTCAAGAAGGAGGTCCAGCGACTGCTGTCGGTGGTCGGCCTCAACCCCGAGCACTACAACCGCTATCCGCACGAGTTCTCCGGCGGCCAGCGCCAGCGCATCGGCATCGCCCGCGCGCTCGCGCTCAACCCCAAGCTGGTCGTGGCGGACGAGCCGGTCTCGGCGCTGGACGTGTCGATCCAGGCGCAGGTCGTGAACCTGCTGGACGACCTCCAGCAGGAGCTGGGCCTGACGTACGTGATCATCGCGCACGACCTGTCCGTCGTACGCCATGTCTCGGACCGTATCGCGGTGATGTACCTCGGCAAGATCGTGGAGCTCGCGGACCGCGAGTCGCTCTACAAGGCGCCGATGCACCCGTACACCAAGGCGCTGATGTCGGCCGTGCCCATCCCGGACCCCCGGCGACGGTCCGCCAAGAGCGAGCGCATCCTGCTCAAGGGCGATGTGCCCTCGCCGATCTCGCCGCCGAGCGGCTGCCGGTTCCACACCCGGTGCTGGAAGGCGACGGAGATCTGCACCAAGCAGGAGCCGCCGCTCCTCGAGCTGAAGCCGGGTCAGCAGGTCGCCTGTCACCACCCGGAGAACGCCGAGGACCAGGCACCGCAGGACACCGTGCTGCTGTCGGCGGCCAAGGAGGCGGTCGACCTGGTCGCGGTGGGCACGGCGGCCGAGCTGGCAGCGGCGGAAGAGGCTTCCGAGGCCGCGGTGGAGGAGACCGCGGTGGAGGAGACCTCGGTGGAGAAGACCACCGATCGTCCGGAGTCGACCGACAAGTAGGACGCGCGAGCAGTACGCGAACGGGAGAGCGCAGGTCACGGCGCTCTCCCGTTCTTTGCGTTGCGGGGCGCGAAGTGAGCGGTGTGAGATGTCACGCAGCCGCAACACAAAAAGCTACTGCTTAGTAATCTCTGTTGTACGGTTCAACCATGTCAGAAGCAGCTTCCATGCAGGCCGTCCGAGCCACGATCGGCGACAGCGAGTTCGACCGCGACACGGCGGTCACCCGGCGCGAGCCAGGTGTCTACGACATCGACCTGTCCGCCGGCTGGACGATCATCAACGCCGTCAACGGCGGCTATCTGCTGGCCGTCCTGGGGCGCGCGCTCGCGGACACCCTGCCGCACGGCGATCCGTTCACGATCTCCGCGCACTACCTGACGGCATCACAGCCTGGTCCGGCGGTCGTTCGCACGGATGTCGTACGGACGGGCCGCACGCTCTCGACGGGCCAGGCGTCCCTGTTCCAGTACGACGACGCGGGCCGGGAGGTCGAGCGGATCCGCGTCCTCGCCTCCTACGGGGACCTGGGCTCCCTGCCCGACGACGTCCGTACGACGGCGAAGCCGCCCACGATTCCGCCCCTGGAGCAGTGCTTCGGCCCTGCCGACTCGCCCACTCCCGTCACCGGCAGCTCCGCCATCGCCGACCGGCTGATGCTCAAGCTCGACCCGGCCACCCTGGGCTGGGCCCTCGGCGCACCCTCCGGCAAGGGCGAGATGCGGTCCTGGTTCGGGCTTGCCGACGGCCGCGACGCCGATCCGTTCTCGCTGCTGCTCGCGGTCGACGCGCTGCCGCCGACCGCCTTCGAACTGGGCCTGTCCGGCTGGGTCCCGACTGTCGAGCTGACCGTGCACATACGCTGCCGCCCGGCGCCCGGACCGCTGCGGATCTCGATCACCACACGGAATCTCGCCGGCGGTTTCCTGGAGGAGGACGCCGAGGTCTGGGACAGTGCGGACCGGCTGGTGGCGCAGTCCCGGCAGCTCGCGCGGGTCAGGCTCTGACCGGGATCCTGGGCATGTGAAGTCCGACCGGCTGCTCTCGATCCTCCTGCTCCTGCAGACGCACGGCCGTGTGCCCGCGCATCAACTCGCCGAGCGGCTAGAGGTGTCGGTGCGCACCATCTACCGGGATGTCGAGGCCCTGTCGGCCTCCGGCGTTCCGGTCTACGCCGAGCGCGGGCGGCACGGCGGGATCGAACTGCTCGCCGGTTTCCGTACGGACGTCACGGGACTGACCGCCGACGAGTCCCGTGCGCTGTTCATCCTCGCCGCCCAGGGCGCGCATGCCGCGCTCGGTCTCGACGACGCCCTCGGTTCGGCGCTGCGCAAGGTGATGGCCGCGCTGCCCGCGCCGCACCGGCCCGCCGCCGAGGTCACCAGCCGCCGCATCCTCGTCGACGCCACCCGCTGGAAGGGCGGCCCGCTGCCCGCCGTCGACCTCGACACGCTCCAGGACGCGGTGTTCGCCGACCGCCGGCTGCGGCTGCGCTACCGCCACAGCGACGACACGGAGGACAGCACCTACACCGTGGACCCGTACGGGCTCGTCTCCAAGGCGGGCGTCTGGTACCTCGTCGCCGACCGGCGCGGCGGTCCGCGGCTCTTCCGTGCCGACCGGGTGCGCTCGGCCCGCCTCACGGAGGAACCGGTGAAGCGCCGTCCCGGGGTCGAACTCGCCGACGCCTGGGAGGTGCTGCGGCGCCAGGTCGAGGAAAGGCCGGGCGGGATCGACGTGACGGTACGGGTCAGGCGTGAGCGCTTCGGCCTTTTCCTGCGCCTCCACGGCGGCGCGCTGACCGAGCCGCCCGAGGACGACGGCGTGAGCCCATGGGTCACCGCCCGGCTCGCGATCGGAGTGGTCGGCGAGGCGCGGCCGTTGCTCGCCTTCGGGGACCGGCTGGAGGTGCTCTCGCCGCCGGAGGTCCGGGAGGAACTGGCCTCAGTGGCGGCCTCTGTCACGGAGCTGTACCAGCGGGGGAGTTGAGGGCTGCACAAGAAAGCGCAGGTCAGGCCGTATGTGTTGGGTCGGCCTTTGCCGTAACCACAGGCGGGGCACAGCGCGGGCCCAAGTCAGGCCTATGGGCGGTTGATTGCATGCGGCGTCTCAGAATCCGCTCATCATCCGGGAGTTGCCCTCATGAATCGTGTACGCCTCGCCCCCGCGGTGGCCTTGCTGGCCGTCTCACCCTTCCTTCTCACGGCCTGTGGCTCGGGCGACTCCTCGTCCTCGTCCTCGGGCAGCGGCAGCGGTAACGGCACGTCGGGGCAGCAGAACTGCCAGGCTCCGTCCGGCGCCCCCAGCGGGACTCCGTCGGGGAAGCCCAGCGGGGCGCCTTCGGGTGCGCCGACGGATGCGCCTTCCGGCGCACCTTCGGGTGCGCCCACCGGAAAGGCCCCGTCGGGTGCCCCTTCCGGCATGCCGTCGGGTGCGCCCGGCGGTGGCCCCGGTGGTGGGCAGGGCGGCGGCTGCGGTCCCGGTGGGCAGCAGGGGCAGAACCAGGGCCAGAATCAGGACCAGAATCAGGACCAGAATCAGGACCAGGACCAGGACCAGGGCCAGGGCCAGGGCCAGGGCCAGGACCAGCAGGCTCAGGGTTGACGCCGGCTGCTCGCCGCGGGACGACGAGGGGCGCGTACGAAGATGTCGTACGCGCCCTCTGTCATCCGGGCCAGTGGCGGCGGCCGATGCTGATCAGTCGCATCCGGCGGGTCGCCACCCGGGCCACCTGATCCTGCTCCTCGGCGGGCGCCTCCAGGAAGTTGCAGGCGGTCATCAGCATCTGGTCGACGTACAGGCCCGCGAGCATCAGCAGGTCGTCGTCGCTCCATCCGGCCGACTCCGGGTGCTTGGCCAGTTCGGCCTTCACCTCGCCCGTGAACCTGGCCAGTTGCTCCGCGATCGCGGCCCGGACCTTCTGCACCCCGCCGTTTCGCTCGCGGGCGACAAAACGGATGTGTGCGGGGTACTCGCGCACATGACGGGCGATCAGGCCGACGGCGCGGTCGATGCGTTCGTCACCGTCGCCGGCCGCGGACACCGTGCCGGCGATCATCGGGTGCAGGCTGCCCAGCGCCTCTTCGACCAGGGCGACGCCGAGATCCGCCGTCGACTGGAAGTGCCGGTAGAAGGCCGTCGGGGCGACGCCGACGGCCCGGGTGACCTCGCGCAGGCCCAGACTGCTGAGGCTCTGTTCCTCAAGCAGGCCCAGCGCGGCGTCCAGGAGCGCCTGCCGGGTCTTCTGTTTCTTGGCCTGCCGGACGCCGAGGGTGTGACTCATGCCATGCAGTTAACAACTGTTCTCCGTAAGAGGGAAGCCGTAGGGCGCGTTAGACTGGGAAGTCAGTGAACAGTTGTAACCACAAGCGTTCACCGAACATTCGACTTCCAGGAAAGGCATCTCATGCTGTTCCTCGTCGCAGCACTCCTGCTGCTGGGCGTCGTCCTGGGCACCGTGGCCCACGCGCCGCTCCCCCTCACAGTCGTCGCGAGCGTCGTCATCGGTGTCTGGCTGGCCGTCTTCGCGGTCCGCGAGCGCCACGGCCGTCGGCGCCACACCGCCAACTGACCACCCCGTACCCACAAGCCTGTTGGGAGCAGACCTCATGGAACTCACCACCGCTGCGCCCCGGCGCCGGAACGCCGTCCGTGACGCCGACGGCATGGCCGTCGCGTCCTTCATCCTCGGACTCGTCGGCCTCCTGGTCTTCAACGTCTTCCTCGGCCCCATCGCCATCGCGCTGGCGGCCGTGGCCCTCCACCGCGGCACCGCCCGTCGCGGCCGCGCCTTCCTGGGCCTCGGCCTGGGCGCGGCCGACCTTCTGGTCCTCGCGGTGTTCATGTCGGCCGACCACACGATGTCGTGGAGCTTCGGCAGCTGACGGCCACCGCCGCTGGGCGGAGCCGAAACATGCCGGCCGGCAGCGGGCCCTAGAATTGGGCCCACCATGGCATACCTCGACCACGCCGCGACCACCCCGATGCTGCCGGAGGCGGTCGAGGCGTTGACCGCCCAGCTGAGCGTCACCGGCAACGCCTCGTCCCTGCACGCCGCCGGCCGCCGTGCGAGGCGCACCGTCGAGGAGGCCCGCGAAACCCTGGCGGAAGCCCTGGGCGCACGTCCCAGCGAGGTGGTCTTCACCTCCGGCGGCACCGAGGCCGACAATCTCGCCGTGAAGGGCCTGTACTGGTCCCGCCGCGACGCCGACCCGGCCCGCACCCGGGTACTCGCCAGCCCCGTCGAGCACCACGCCGTCCTCGACGCCGTGCACTGGCTCGGCGAACACGAGGGCGCCACGGTCGAGTACCTCCCGGTCGACGCGTACGGCCGCGTCCACCCCGAGACCCTGCGCGAGGCCATCGAGCGCAACCCCGACGACATCGCGCTGGCCACGGTCATGTGGGCCAACAACGAGATCGGCACGATCATGCCGGTCCGCGAACTCGCCGAAACCGCCGCCGAGTTCGGCGTCCCACTGCACGCCGACGCCGTCCAGGCCGTCGGCCAGCTCCCCGTCGACTTCGGCGCCTCCGGGCTCGCCGCGATGTCCCTCTCGGGCCACAAGATCGGCGGCCCGTACGGCATCGGCGCGCTGCTCCTCGGCCGTGAGTACAGCCCCGTACCGGTCCTGCACGGCGGCGGCCAGGAGCGCCATGTCCGCTCCGGCACCCTCGATGTGCCCGCCGTCGCCGCGTTCGCCGTCGCCGGCCGGACCGCCGCCGAGCACCGCGAGTGGTTCGCCCGGGAGATCGGCGCGCTGCGCGACGACCTGGTGGACGCCGTACGCAAGGCCGTCCCTGACGCCATCCTCGGCGGCGATCCCGTCGGCACGGGCCGACTGCCGGCGAACGCCCACTTCACCTTCCCCGGCTGCGAGGGCGACTCGCTGCTGTTGCTCCTGGACGCCCAGGGCATCGAGTGCTCCACGGGCTCGGCGTGCACGGCGGGCGTGGCCCAGCCCAGCCATGTCCTCCTCGCCACGGGCACCGACCCGGACCTGGCGCGCGGCACCCTCCGCTTCTCCCTCGGCCACACCTCAACGGAGGCGGACGTGGAGGCGGTGGCCCAGGCGATCGGCCCGGCGGTGGAACGGGCACGGACGGCGGGGCTGAGCTGACTCCCGGGTGCCTTCGAGCCCCTGGAGTACCCCCTGGGCCTGGGCCTAGGCCTTGGCCTGGGCCGTACGAGCCTTGCGCACCAGCGGTATGTACCGGTCCCAGTCCCAGTGCGGCCCCGGATCCGTGTGGTCCGTGCCCGGCACTTCCACGTGGCCGATGATGTGCTCACGGTCGACGGGCAGGTCGTAGCGCGCGCATATCCGCGCCGTGAGACGGGCAGACGCGGCGTACATCGCGTCCGTGAAGTCCTTCGGCCGGTCCACGAAGCCCTCGTGCTCGATGCCGACACTGCGTTCGTTGAAGTCGCGGTTCCCGGCGTGGTAGGCCACGTCCAGCTCGCGGATCATCTGCGTGATGTGGCCGTCCTTGCGGACGATGTAGTGCGCGGCCGCGCCGTGCCCCGGGTCCTGGAAGGCCTTCACGGCGCTGCCGAAGCTGCCCTGGGTGACGTGGATGATCACGCGGTCTATGTCGTAGTCGTCGGGGCGGTCCGCGAGCCGCCAGTTCGCGGACGACGCCGCGACCCAGCGGGCGCCTCTGAAGTCGACCTCGCCTGCCTTGCGCGGCTTCTCCACGCTCGGCATCCGCCACCACAGGCGTGCCAGCTCGTCACGGGCCAGCACGCTCGTGCCCACGGCGGCCGCCGCCCCGCCGATGAGCAGGGCGCGCCTCCCGACGCGCCGGTCCGAGTCCTTCTTCCTCTCGCCCATGTGATCGTCAACGGATACTCGTGGGCTCCGGTTCCCGTGGACCCGTACCCTTGAAGCGTTATGACTGAGATCTCGCAGCGTCCCCTCCGTGTACTGGCCGCCATGTCCGGCGGTGTGGACTCCGCCGTCGCCGCCGCCCGCGCCGCGGAAGCCGGGCACGACGTGACCGGCGTCCACCTCGCCCTCTCGGCGAACCCCCAGTCCTTCCGGACCGGCGCGCGCGGTTGTTGCACCATCGAGGACTCGCGCGACGCCCGCCGCGCCGCGGACGTCATCGGCATCCCGTTCTATGTGTGGGACCTCGCCGAGCGCTTCCGCGAGGACGTGGTCGAGGACTTCGTCGCCGAGTACGAGGCGGGGCGCACCCCGAACCCCTGCCTGCGCTGCAACGAGAAGATCAAGTTCGCGGCCCTGCTGGACAAGGCCCTCGCCCTCGGCTTCGACGCGGTCTGCACCGGTCACTACGCCAAGGTGATCGTGAACGAGGACGGCACGCGCGAGCTGCACCGCGCCTCCGACATGGCCAAGGACCAGTCGTACGTCCTCGGAGTCCTCGACGACCGCCAGCTCGCGCACGCGCTGTTCCCGCTCGGCGACACGGTCACGACGAAGGACGAGATCCGCGCGGAGGCCGAGCGCCGGGGCCTGGCCGTCGCCAAGAAGCCGGACTCGCACGACATCTGCTTCATCGCCGACGGCGACACCCAGGGCTTCCTGGCGAACCGGCTGGGCAAGTCTGAGGGCGACATCGTCGACGAGTCCGGCGCGGTCGTCGGCACGCACGAAGGGGCGTACGGCTTCACGATCGGCCAGCGCAAGGGGCTCCGCATCGGCACCCCCGCCCCCGACGGCAAGCCGCGCTATGTCCTCGACATCTCGCCGGTGAACAACAAGGTGACGGTCGGCCCGGCGGCGTCCCTCGACGTCACCGCCCTGACCGCGATCAAGCCCCGCTGGTGCGGCGCGGCCCCCACCGGCCCGGGCACGTACACGGCGCAGCTGCGGGCCCACGGCGGCGAGACGACGGTGACGGCGGAGTTCGTCGACGGCGCGCTGGAGGTCACCTTCGCCGAGCCGGTCCGGGGCGTCGCTCCCGGGCAGGCGGTGGTGCTGTACGACGGCACACGCGTGGTGGGCTCGGCGACGATCGCGACAACCAGGCGCGCGACGACGGCGGTGGCCTAGGACCTCACCGGCCCGGCGGCCGTTGGCTTCTCCCGCGCACCGCCGGGCAGGTGACCGGCAGTCATACGATTCCTGGCATGACGACGCCCGACTGCTACGCCTGCGGCCAGGAGGAACGATTCGACGATCTACCGCCGAGCGAGCGCATCGCGGTGGATCAGCATTGGCGGGTGGCCCATGCCTTCGATACGGCACTGCCTGGCTGGCTGGTGCTGCTGCCCCGCCGCCATGTCACCGCCATCCACGAGCTCACCGATGCGGAGGCCGGGACATTGGGCCTGTGGCAGGTGAGATTGTCCCGGGCCCTCCGCGACGTGACCGGGTGCGTCAAGACCTACGTCGCGCAGTTCGCCGAGGCCGAAGGGTTCGCCCATGCGCACTTCCACATCGTGCCGCGTATGAGCGACCTTCCCCAGGAACTGCGTGGCCCCCGGGTCTTCGGGCTGCTCAGGCGGCCTGAGCAACAATGGGTCGCCCCGGACGTCACCGATGGAATCGTGCGCTCTCTTCGTCAGTGGGCCGCGACGACTTCCACTTCGTAGAAGCACACGTGGTCCTTGATCTCGGCGACCTCCGGCTTCGGGTCGGGGTACGTCCAGACGAGGTCGGGTGCGTCCGCGAGTGACCAGTAGGACGCGTCGCCCTTGAACGGGCAGTGGGTGTGGGTCTCCGACGGAGTCAGCAAGTCGATACGTACATCCTCCATAGGTAGGTAGTACCGTACGGGACAGCCCGTCTCGCGCAGCAGCAGCGGACGCGTGCTCTCCGCGAGCACCTGCCCCTCATGGACCACGCGTACGTGCTCGGTGCCCTGCTCGATGGTGATGCGATGGCCTGCGGTCAAGGTTCCGGCTCCTCGGGTAGCGGTCTTACCGGATACAGCGCGCGTCGCGTCCCTCTTCTTCCCTGACTTCATGCCGATGGGAGCCTCATGGGAACCACGTACCTCACCCGTAACCGCAAGAGTCTCGCCCATCAGGTCCGTTACGCCCTGCGGAACCCCGAGAAGGTGCCCGCGCACGCCCGCCGGGCCGCGCGCGACGCATGGCTGCGGCTCCGCTACCCCGACCACATCGCCTATTACCGGGCGGTGATGGCCTCCGACGCCGCGCGCAGCCCCGAGATGGCGGTGGGACACACCTCGTCGCTCGACCGGTGGACCGAGATGGGCCGGATGCAGTTCGACTACCTGGTCCGGCACGGGCTGACGCCGCAGCACAGGATGCTGGAGATCGGCTGCGGGAACCTGCGCGCCGGGCGGTTGTTCATCGACTACCTGGAGAGCGGCAACTACTACGGGATCGACATCTCGCCGGACATCCTGATCGCGGCCCAGGACACCCTCGTACGGGAAGGTCTCCAGGCCAAGGTGCCGCATCTGACGCTCACCGACGACCTGACCTTCGCCTTCCTGCCCGACGCGCACTTCGACGTGGTGCACGCCCACAGCGTGTTCTCGCACTCGCCGCCGCAGGTCATCAAGCAGTGTTTCGCCCACGTCGGCCGCATCCTCGCGCCCGGCGGGTTCTTCGACTTCACCTTCGACCGGACCGAGGGCAGCGAACACCAGGTGCTGCACGAGGACTTCTACTACCGCACCTCGACACTCGTCGAACAGGCCGCGAAGTACGGCCTTTCGGCCCGTTTCATGGACGACTGGGAGACGCTGCCGCATCTCCAGTCGAAGCTCCGCCTGACCGCGATGTCAGATGGAAGCTCCGCCTGACCGCGATGTCAGAGGCGGCCCGTACCGTGAAGCCATGAACATCTGCGTCTTCCTCTCGGCCGCCGACCTCGACGAGCGCTACACACGCCCCGCCCGTGAGTTCGCCGAACTGCTCGGAAAGGGCGGGCACACCCTGGTGTGGGGCGGTTCGGACGTCGGGCTCATGAAGGTCGTCGCCGACGGGGTGCAGGAGGCGGGCGGGCGGCTGCTCGGCGTCTCCGTGGAGTTCCTCGCGGCCAAGGCACACCCGGGGGCCGACGAGATGGTCGTCGCGCGTGATCTCGCCGAGCGAAAGGCGCTGCTCCTGGAGAAGGCCGACGCCGTGGTGATCATGGTCGGCGGGACCGGCACGCTGGACGAGGCGACCGACATATTGGAGCTGAAGAAGCACGGCCACACCACCAAGCCGGTGGTGCTGCTGAACACGGCGGGCTTCTACGACGGCCTCAAGGAGCAGTTCCGGCGCATGGAGGACGAGGGTTTCCTGCCGGTGCCGCTGACCGAGCTGGTGTTCTTCGCGCAGGAGCCGGTGGGGGCGCTGGCATATCTGGAGGAGTCGCTCGGCACGCAGTGACGCTGGTGCGAGCATGGGGCCATGGCTACACATGTGATCACCGGGGCCGGTTCCGGCATCGGCGCGGCCGTCGCCCGCCGCCTCCACGCGCGCGGGGACGAACTCGTGCTGCACGCGCGCGACGCCGGCCGGGCGAAGGAGCTCGCCGCCGAGTTCCCCGGGGCCAAGACCCTGGTCGGCGACCTCGCGGACCCGGACCGGCTCTCGTGGGCGTTCTCGCACCAGACACTGCCGGACCGGGTCGACTCGCTCCTCCACATCGCGGGCGTCGTCGACCTCGGCGCGATCGGCGAGCTGACCCCCAAGTCCTGGCGCCACCAGCTCAACGTCAACCTGATCGCCCCCGCCGAGCTGACCCGCCACTTCCTGCCCCAACTCCGCGTCACCCAGGGCCATGTGCTCTTCGTCAACTCCGGCGCCGGCCTCAACGCCCACGCCGGCTGGTCCGCGTACGCCGCCTCGAAACACGGCCTCAAGGCCCTCGCCGACTCACTGCGCCACGAGGAGCACGCGAACGGTGTCCGGGTCACCACGGTCTACCCCGGCCGCACCACCAGCCCCATGCAGGCCAAGGTCCACCAGCAGGAGGGCAAGGAGTACGACCCCTCGAAGTGGATCGACCCCGAGTCGGTGGCGACGACGATCCTGATGGCCCTGGATCTGCCCCGGGACGCCGAGGTCAACGACCTGACGGTGCGACCGGGCCGCTGACCGCGCCACCACGATTCCGTACGCTTCCCAGGTGAGCGAAAACAGCGAGTTCAGGCCCGGCCCCGCGACCGGCGTCGGTTCGATGCCGGGCGAGGACGCCCGGGAGGCCGCGAGGACCGTGACCGGCACGTTCGAGGGACCGGAGACGGGGATGCCGTATCTGGCGGAGCTGCCCGCCCGGGGGCCTGGGGCCGACATGATCGGGCGGACGGCCGGGATGCTGGTCGAGGTGTACGCGCGCGTCGAGCCCAGCGGGTGGCGCGTCGGGGACCGGCCCGGGCGGGACACCCGGCGGGCCAGGACCTGGCTCGGCGAGGATCTCGACGCACTGGAGGAGTTCACACAGGGCTACGAGGGGCCGCTGAAGGTGCAGGCGGTCGGGCCCTGGACGCTCGCGGCGGCGCTGGAACTGAAGAACGGCGAGGCGGCGTTGTCCGACGCCGGGGCCTGCCGTGATCTCGCCGGGTCGCTCGCCGAGGGGCTGCGGGCCCATCTCGACGACGTACGGCGGCGGGTGCCCGGTGCCCAGGTCGTGCTGCAGCTGGACGAGCCCTCGCTCGTCCCCGTACTGCGCGGCCAGGTGAAGACCGCGAGCGGCTACCGCACCCACCGGGCCGTGGACCGCCAGGTCGTCGAGGCCACCCTGCGGGATGTGGCGGGCGTGCGGGACGGAGGGCCCGTCGTCGTGCACACATGCGCCCCCGACGTCCCGTTCGCGCTGCTGCGCCGGGCCGGAGCCACCGCGATCTCCTTCGACTTCGCGCTCCTCACCGAGCGTGACGACGACGCGATCGGGGAAGCCGTGGAAGGCGGCACGAAGCTGTTCGCGGGCGTCGTGCCGGGCACGGACGGTCCATTGTCAGACCCTGCCGGTAGCGTCATGGGTGTCAGGACGTTGTGGCGCAGGCTGGGGCTGAATCCGGGGCTTCTCACGGAGGCGGTCACGCTCACGCCGTCGTGCGGACTCGCGGGCGCTTCGCCCGAGTACGCACGCAGGGCACTCGCCCACTGCGTCCGGGCGGCGAGATCCCTCGCGGACAACCCTGAGTAACGGGAGGACAACACGGTGGCCGGCGACAAGGACGCACTGACTGCCTCGGCTGCGGGGCCCGTGCCCGCCGAGGCACGGGAGAAGCACGCGCAGCTCGCTGAGCAGATCGAGGAGCATCGCTTCCGGTACTACGTGAAGGACGCTCCGGTCGTCAGCGACGCGGAATTCGACAAACTCCTGCGCGCGCTGGAGGCCTTGGAGGACGAGTACCCCGAGCTGCGCACCCCCGACTCGCCGACCCAGAAGGTCGCGGGGGCGTACGAGACGGAGTTCTCGGCGGTTCAGCACCGCGAGCGCATGCTCTCCCTCGACAACGCCTTCGACGACGCGGAGCTGGCGGCCTGGGCCGACCGCGTCGCCAAGGAGGTCGGCACGTCCGACCACCACTTCCTGTGCGAGCTGAAGGTCGACGGCCTCGCGGTCAACCTCACCTACGAGCACGGCCGCCTCACTCGCGCGGCGACCCGCGGTGACGGCCGCACGGGCGAGGACATCACGCCGAACGTGCGGACGATCACCGAGATCCCGGACCGTCTCAGGGGCGACCGCATCCCGGACCTCGTGGAGATCCGCGGCGAGGTCTTCTTCCCGATGGAGAAGTTCGAGGAGCTCAACGCCCGCCTGGTGGAGGCCGGCGACAAGCCCTTCGCCAACCCGCGCAACGCGGCGGCGGGTTCCCTGCGCCAGAAGGACCCCCGCATCACCGCCACCCGCCCGCTGCACATGGTGGTGCACGGCCTCGGCGCGAGAGAGGGCTTCGACGGGCTCGGCCGGCTCTCGGAGGCCTACGACCTGCTGAGCTCCTGGGGTCTGCCGACCACTCCGTACAGCAAGGTGGTCGACGGGCTCGACGGTGTACGGGAGTTCATCGCGTACTACGGAGAGAACCGCCACTCCGTGGAGCACGAGATCGACGGCGTCGTCGTGAAGCTCGACGAGATCCCCCTCCAGGGCCGCCTCGGCTCGACCTCGCGCGCCCCGCGCTGGGCGATCGCGTGGAAGTACGCGCCGGAGGAGGTCAACACCAAGCTGGTCAACATCCGCGTGGGCGTGGGCCGCACGGGCCGTGTCACCCCGTACGCGCAGGTGGAGCCGGTGACCGTGGCCGGCTCCGAGGTCGAGTTCGCGACGCTGCACAACCAGGACGTGGTGAAGGCCAAGGGCGTCCTCATCGGCGACACGGTGGTGCTGCGCAAGGCCGGTGACGTCATCCCGGAGATCCTCGGCCCGGTCGTCGACCTGCGCGACGGCAGCGAGCAGGAGTTCGTGATGCCCGCCGAGTGCCCCGAGTGCGGCACGTCGCTGGCGCCCGCCAAGGAGGGCGATATCGACCTGCGCTGCCCCAACGCCCGTACCTGCCCGGCACAGTTGCGCGAGCGCCTGTTCTACCTCGCAGGGCGCAAGTGCCTGGACATCGAGAACTTCGGATACGTCGCCGCCGCGGCCCTCACCAAGCCGCTGGAGCCCTCCGATCCGCCGCTGGTGGACGAGGGCGGCCTCTTCGACCTCACCATCGGGCAGTTGCTGCCCATCAAGGCGTACGTCCTCGACCAGGACAGCGGACTGCCCAAGCGGGACCCGGACACGGGCGAGGAGAAGATCGTCACGGTCTTCGCCAACCAGGAGGGGGCACCCAAGAAGAACGCTCTCGCGATGCTGGAGAACATCGCGGCGGCCAAGGAGCGTCCCCTGGCCCGTATCCTCACCGGCCTCTCCATCCGCCATGTCGGCCCGGTGGCCGCCGAGGCGCTGGCCCGTGAGTTCCGCTCGATCGACCGCATCCAGCAGGCCACGGAGGAGGAGCTGAAGGCGGTCGACGGCGTCGGCGGCATCGTCGCGGCCTCGCTCAAGGAGTGGTTCGCGGTCGACTGGCATCAGGAGATCCTGCGCAAGTGGCGGGAAGCCGGAGTCCGGACGCAGGAGGAGAGTTCCGGAGAGGACGAGGGGCCGCGGCCGCTCGAAGGACTCACCGTCGTCGTCACCGGAACGCTCGAACACCACACGCGGGACGGCGCGAAGGAGGCGCTGCAGAGCCGTGGTGCGAAAGTGACCGGTTCGGTTTCGAAGAAGACGTCCTTCGTGGTCGTAGGTGACAATCCTGGGTCGAAGTATGACAAGGCCATGCAGCTGAAAGTTCCGGTTCTGAACGAGGACGGCTTTGCGGTTCTGCTCGAAA
Organism: Streptomyces montanus; assembly: GCF_005786655.1. Lineage (NCBI taxonomy): Bacteria > Bacillati > Actinomycetota > Actinomycetes > Kitasatosporales > Streptomycetaceae > Streptomyces > Streptomyces montanus. The sequence continues at coordinate 83,973 of NZ_VBZC01000023.1, read as the reverse complement.
ACGGGCCGGAATCGGCGGCTGAAGTAGCGCTTCCGACCGAGGAGTAGGGGTTGAAGGCCACCCGATCGGCGCATACCAGATGCATACGGGTGGCCGGGTCGCATTCGGGCAACCGTGGACGACCGCTGCCCGTAGAAGCCTTCTGCGGCCTACTGTTGAGGTGTGCGCCTGCCGTGCCCAACTGCGGTTGGCGCATGCCCTGCTCGTCGAGAGTTCGGGGAACGGTTTTCAGACGCGGTGCCGTTGAAGGTGTGTCGGGCATCGGGCCGCGTGGCGTGGGCACCGCCGGCTGTGAGAGGGACGGGAATGGAACCGACCGAGAGCGCCGCCCTGGACTCACGGCTGCGCCCGCGCTGGGTGACCGGTATGCGGCGATGGGGGATGTCGCTGCGCACCGCCGGGCAGCGCACCGCGACGGGCGGGCGAAACCCGGGCCCGGCCGGCGTCGGCTCCGGGCACGCGATACCGGGCCATGACACCGAGCGGCAGACATCCTGGCCCGCGCTGCCCGCGGCGGTCGTCGCGATCGCCGGGATCGTGCTGGGCGCGGGCTTCTACCGGGCGTTCACCGGGCACCACGCGCTCTTTCCGTCCGGCTCCGTCGGATGGTCCCTGGCCCTCCTGGCAGGCATCATCGTCGGCCATCTGGTGGCGCTCGGCCGCGCCCGCTGGTGGGGCGGCACGGGCTCCGGCGCGGCTCTCACGCTCGCGGTCCTGTTGCTGTACGGCTGGGTGCCGGCCGGAATGGTCAGCCTTACCGTCGTCGTCCTCGTCGGCATTGCGCGCCGCCACCGCTGGCGGCAGGGCGTGCTGCACGGCGCGGTGGACATCCTCGGCATCGGCGGCGGCGCTCTGGTGCTGGCCGCGTTCGGCCGGGTCCCGTCCGTGGAGAAGCCCTGGGACCCGGAGAGCTGGACCGTCTACACCGTGCCCGAGGTGGCGTTGGTGGCGGCCGCGTATCTCGTCGTGAGCCGCGCGCTGCTCTGGTACCTCCAAGCGCCCCGTGTCGGCGGTCTGCCCACCGTCGCCCGTACCGCCCTCGTCAGACAGGGGCTCGTCGCGGTGGCGGTGCTCGGCCTCGCCCCGCTGATCTGCGTCGTCGCGATGGCCCTGCCCGTGCTGCTGCCGCTCTTCTCGATCCCGCTCATCGCGCTCGACTCCACACTGTGGATAGCCCGCGCCCGGGCGGAGGAGCAGCTGCGCGACCCGCTCACCGGGCTGCCCAACCGCCAGTGGCTTCTCGAACGGACCTGGACGGCGCTGGACGATGCCGAGCGGATCGGTGCGCGTTCCGCACTGATGCTGATCGACCTGGACCGATTCCGCTCCGTGAACGACACGCTGGGGCATCTCGCCGGGGACCGTCTGCTGTTGCAGATAGCCGACCGGTTGCGGCTGGCATTGCCGCGCGGAGCGGAGGCCGCGCGGCTCGGTGGGGACGAGTTCGCCGTCTTACTGCCCGTCGCGGACTCCACGACGTCCGCCACACGGGTCGCCCGCAACCTCGTCGGCGCGCTCGGTTCGCCGCTCGACCTCGACGGGCTCACCCTCGTCCTGGAGGCCAGCGCCGGCCTCGCCGTCTTCCCCGATCACGCGCTCGACGCGGAGGGGCTGCTGCGGCGGGCGGACGTCGCGATGTACCAGGCGAAGCGGGACCGGACGGGAGTGGAGGTGTACGAGTCCAAGCGGGACTCCAACACTCCCGACCGGCTCGGGCTGTTGGGGGACCTGCGGCGGGCGCTGGACGCCGGGGACGTCGAGCTGCACTACCAGCCGAAGGTGCGGTTCGACGGGCAGGTGGCCGGCCTCGAGGCGCTCGTACGGTGGGTGCATCCCGAGCGCGGAAAGGTGCCGCCGGACGAGTTCATAGCGATCGCCGAGTCGTCCGGGCTGATGCCTCATCTCACCGAGTACGTGCTGGAGACGGCGCTCGGACAGGTCGCCCGGTGGCGGGGGCAGGGGCTGTTCGTCCCGGTGGCCGTCAATGTGTCGCCGCGGGATGTGCACACGCCTGGGTTCGCGGGGGCGGTCGCGGCGCGGCTGGCTCGGCACGGGGTCCCCGCGGGGGCGTTGCAGCTGGAGATCACCGAGCATGTGCTGCTGGAGGATCCGCAGCGGGCCGCGGACACCCTGGCCGCGCTGACCGGTCACGGGGTGAAGATGTCGCTCGACGACTTCGGGACCGGGTATTCGTCGCTGGTCCACCTGCGCCGGCTTCCCGTGAGCGAGCTGAAGATCGACCGGTCCTTCGTCGCGCGGCTGGCCGTCGACACTGAGGATGCCGAGATCGTCCGGTGCACCGTCGATCTCGCTCACTCGCTGGGGCTTCTTGTCGTCGCCGAGGGGGTCGAGGACGACGAGACGTGGGAGCGGCTTCGGGATCTCGGCTGCGATGCCGTGCAGGGGTGGCTCGTTGCCGCGGCCATGCCGGCCGAGGAGACGACCGCGTGGCTTCGGGCCCGTGGGTCGCGGGGGTGGCAGCGGCCCGCCGCCGCGTTGCCCGCGGCGGCGGATGATCCTGGGCGGGTCGGGTAATTGTTCCCACCCGCACCACCCGTGACAGTCGTCGGTCGGGTGCGGGTCTTCCCGTTTTGGGGCCTCGCCGTCGGCGGCTGCGGGTGGGTGGGAGAAACCCGTGCGCGGGCACTCGTGTCGGCGCCATAGGATTGGCCGCAAACCACACGCACTCACCCCTGAGGATCGCTGCATGCCTGGCATCACGCGCGAGGAGGTCGCCCACCTCGCACGGCTGGCGCGTCTGGAGCTGCGGGACGAAGAGCTCGATCACTTCGCCGGTCAGCTCGACGACATCATCGGCGCGGTCGCCCGCGTCAGCGAAGTCGCCGACCAAGACGTACCGCCGACCTCCCACCCGCTGCCGCTGACGAATGTCATGCGCGCGGACGAGGTCCGTCCGTCGCTCACCCCCGAGCAGGCGCTTTCCGGCGCCCCGGCCCAGGAGCAGCAGCGTTTCAAGGTGCCGCAGATCCTGGGGGAGGACTAATCACCATGACGGACAACAGCAACGTCAACATCATCAGGCTCACCGCGGCCGAGATCGCGCAGAAGATCGCCGCCGGTGAGCTCACCGCCGTCGAGGTCACCGAGGCCCACCTCGCCCGTATCGGCGCCGTCGACGAGAAGGTGCACGCCTTCCTGCACGTCGACCGCGAGGGTGCTCTCGCCCAGGCCCGTGCCGTCGACGAGAAGCGGGCCAAGGGGGAGAAGCTCGGGCCGCTCGCCGGTGTGCCGCTCGCGCTCAAGGACATCTTCACCACCGAGGGGATTCCGACCACCGTCGGGTCGAAGATCCTCGAAGGGTGGATTCCGCCGTACGACGCCACCCTCACCAAGAAGCTGAAGGCCGCCGACGTCGTGATCCTCGGCAAGACCAACATGGACGAGTTCGCCATGGGGTCCAGCACGGAGAACAGCGCGTACGGTCCCACCGGCAACCCGTGGGACCTGACCAGGATTCCCGGCGGCTCCGGCGGTGGATCGAGCGCCGCCCTCGCCTCCTTCCAGGCCCCCCTCGCCATCGGTACCGACACCGGCGGCTCCATCCGCCAGCCCGCCGCCGTCACCGGCACGGTCGGCGTGAAGCCGACGTACGGCGGCGTGTCGCGCTTCGGCATGGTGGCGTTCTCGTCCTCCCTCGACCAGGGCGGGCCCTGCGCCCGTACCGTCCTGGACGCGGCCCTCCTCCACGAGACCATCGCCGGTCACGACCCCCTCGACTCGACCTCCATCGACGCGCCGGTACCGCCCGTCGTCGAGGCCGCTCGCAACGGCTCCGTCGCAGGCATGCGCGTCGGTGTCGTCAAGCAGTTCCGCGGCGAGGGCTACCAGGCCGGTGTCGTCCAGCGTTTCGACGAGTCGGTCGCGCTCCTCAAGGAGCTGGGCGCCGAGATCGTCGAGCTGGACTGCCCGTCCTTCGACCTGGCGCTCTCCGCTTACTACCTGATCGCCCCGAGCGAGTGCTCCAGCAACCTCGCCCGCTTCGACGCCATGCGCTACGGCCTGCGCGTCGGCGACGACGGCACGCACTCCGCCGAGGACGTCACCGCCCTCACCCGTGCGGAGGGCTTCGGCGACGAGGTCAAGCGCCGCATCATGCTCGGCACGTACGCCCTGAGCTCCGGCTACTACGACGCGTACTACGGCAGCGCCCAGAAGGTCCGCACGCTCATCACGAAGGACTTCGAGAAGTCCTTCGAGAAGGTGGACGTCATCGTCTCGCCGACGACCCCGACGACCGCCTTCCCGATCGGTGAGCGCGCCGACGACCCGATGGCGATGTACCTCGCCGACCTGTGCACCATCCCGACCAACCTGGCGGGCAACGCCGCCATGTCGCTGCCCTGCGGCCTCGCTCCGGAGGACAACCTCCCGGTCGGCCTGCAGATCATCGCCCCCGCGATGAAGGACGACCGCCTCTACAAGGTGGGAGCCGCCGTCGAGGCCGCCTTCGTGGAAAAGTGGGGGCACCCGCTGATCGAGGAGGCTCCGTCACTGTGAGCAAGGCACTGTCGAAGGCCAAGGGCTTCAAGAAGTCGAAGTCCGGTACGTACCTGTCCATGGCCACCACCGCGTTCGGCGCCGTCTCCGTCGTGAAGCAGGCCAAGAAGGCCCGCCTCGAGAACGACACACTGCGCCTGGTCGACGCGGCCGTGTCCGCCGCCGCCATCGTCACCGGCCTCGCCATCCTCTACCGGGAGCTCAAGCGCCTGGGCGACGACGACGTCCTGCTGGGCTGAGAGGGAAAGTTTCACCGTGACTGTCACGACTGATCTGGTGTCGTACGAGGACGCGCTCGCGTCGTACGACCCCGTCATGGGCCTCGAGGTCCATGTCGAACTCGGCACCAGGACCAAGATGTTCTGCGGCTGTTCCACGGCCCTCGGCGCCGAGCCGAACACCCAGACCTGCCCCACCTGCCTCGGCATGCCCGGCTCGCTCCCGGTCATGAACAGGATCGGTGTCGAGTCCGCGATCAAGATCGGCCTCGCGCTGAACTGTGAGATCGCCGAGTGGTGCCGCTTCGCCCGGAAGAACTACTTCTATCCGGACATGCCGAAGAACTTCCAGACCTCCCAGTACGACGAGCCGATCGCCTTCAACGGCTATCTGGACGTCCAGCTGGAGGACGGCGAGGTCTTCCGCGTGGAGATCGAGCGCGCCCACATGGAGGAGGACACCGGCAAGTCCACGCACGTGGGCGGTGCGACGGGCCGTATCCACGGCGCCTCGCACTCCCTCCTCGACTACAACCGTGCCGGCATCCCGCTCATCGAGATCGTCACCAAGCCGATCGTCGGCGCGGGCGAGCGCGCTCCCGAGGTCGCCAAGGCGTACGTCGCCGAACTGCGCGAGCTCATCAAGGCGCTCGGCGTGTCGGAGGCCCGCATGGAGATGGGCCAGATGCGCTGCGATGTGAACCTCTCGCTGATGCCCAAGGGCGCCGAGAAGTTCGGTACGCGCTCCGAGACGAAGAACGTGAACTCGCTGCGTTCCGTCGAGCGTGCGGCCCGTTTCGAGATCCAGCGGCACGCGGCCGTACTGTCCTCGGGCGAGACGATCGTCCAGGAGACCCGGCATTTCCACGAGGACACGGGCTCCACGACCTCGGGCCGGGTGAAGGAGGAGGCGGAGGACTACCGCTACTTCCCCGAGCCGGACCTCGTGCCGGTCGCTCCGGCCCGTGAGTGGGTGGAGGAGCTGCGGGCGGGCCTGCCCGAGCTGCCGCGCGTACGCCGCAACCGGCTGCGCGAGGAGTGGGGCATCTCCGCGCACGACATGCAGTCGATCCTGAACGCCGGCGCGATCGATGCGATCGCCGCCACGATCGACGCGGGCGCCGACTCGACCGCGGCCCGCAAGTGGTGGATGGGCGAACTGGCCCGGCACGCCAACGAGTCGGGGCACCCGATCGACGAGCTGCCGATCACACCCGAGCAAGTTGCCAGGGTCGCCGCCCTGGTGTCCGCCGGCGAGCTCAACGACAAGCTGGCCCGTCAGGTCATCGTGGGCGTCCTCGCGGGCGAGGGCACCCCGGACGAGGTCGTCGAGAAGCGCGGATTGAAGGTCGTCTCGGACGAGGGTGCCCTGACGACCGCTGTCGAGGAGGCCATCGCCGGCAACCCGGCCATCGCGGACAAGATCCGCGGCGGCAAGGTGGCCGCGGCGGGCGCCCTCGTGGGCGCCGTCATGAAGGCCACGCGGGGTCAGGCCGACGCGGCCCGCGTCAAGGAGCTCATCCTGGAGAAGCTGGGCGTCGAGGGTTAAACCATCGCCGAGCACGTGTGAACGCCGGCCGGGCTGGAGTGTCCAGCCCGGCCGGCGTTGTTTTCAGCCCGGCGAGGTCTCTCGAGCTCACGGCCGGTGCTTCGGCAGCCGCGCCGCCATCGGCAGCGCGAGCGCCAGCAGCCCCACCCCGCACAGCAGCGTCGTACGGAATCCGTCCGTGGCCGTCAGCAGCAGAGCGGTGAGCGCCGTGCCGACGGACGCGGCGATCTGGAGGATGATGTTCAGCGCCGTGCTGCCGGCGGCCACCTCACTGTCCGCGAGGCCGCGCGTGGCCGAGGCCATCACGGGCATGTTGGTCATGCCGACACCGGTGCCCATCAGGGCGAGCGAAGCGACCAGCCGCCAGTACGGGGTGTCGGGCCCCGCCTGGACGGCGTAGGCGAGGAAGCCCGTGACGGCGCACAGGATGCCCGGCACGACGATCGCGCGCGTCGCGACGCGGTCCGAGACACGACTGGAGAACTGCATCACCGTGCCGCTGAACAGGAACTGAGGGGCCATCAGCAGTCCGGCCTCCGTGGCGCTCAGGCCGCGCTCCTGCTGCCAGTACAGTGGTACGAGGATCATCGAGCCGAAGTACGCGGCCGAGAACGGCACCATCGTCGTCACCGCCCGGCCGACCGGCGCCCTGCGCAGCAACCGCAGGTCGAGCAGCGGATGGGGCGTCCGCAACGCCCGTATCGCGAAAGCGGTCACCAGCGCCGCACCCGCGACGAGCGGGACGAGAACTCCGGCGTCGCCGAAACCGCCACGCTCGCCGCCCAGTGTCAGGCCGTAGAGAAGGGCGGCGAGGCCCGGGGAGAGGGTCAGCAGGCCGGCCAGGTCCAGTGGGCGGCGGATCCGCTCGTCGTCGGAGCGCATGACGCGCGCACCGAGCAGCAGGGTCAGGGCACCGACCGGGACGTTGACGAAGAAGATCCAGCGCCAGGAGAGCGAGTCGGTGAAGACGCCGCCGAGGATCGGGCCCGCCATCGGGCCGATGAGCACGGGGATGCCGAGGAGGCCCATCATCGTGCCCTTGCGCTCCCGCGGCGCGGCGCGCAGAACCACGGTCATCGCGACCGGCATGATCATGCCGCCGCCGAACCCCTGCAGCACCCGGAAGGCGATCAGCGAACCGGCGTTCCAGGCGAGGCCCGTGAGCCCGGAGCCGAGTGTGAAGAGCGCGACGGCCGTGAGGAAGACCCGCTTGGCGCCGTACCGGCCGACCGCCCACGCGGTGACCGGGATGACGGTCGCCAGCGCGAGCGAGTAGCCGGTCACGGTCCACTGGATGACGGACAGCGGCGCGTCGAAGGTACGCGACAGGTGGTCCAGCGCGACATTGACGATCGTCATGTCGAGCACCGTCATGAACGAGCCGAGGATCACCACGCCCGCGAGGGCCAGGACGTGCCGGGGGATGGGGGACAGGGGCGAACCCCCGGATCCCCCGGACCTCTCCGACCCCCCGGAACCCCCGCTCCGCGTGGGCAGTGTGGCGCTCACCGCGCACCGTAGGCGGCGTGGGCCCGGCCGGCCCGCAACGTCCGGCCCCACCAGGTCAGTTGGTCCAGCATTCCCTTGCCCGCGCCTTCGGGGATGTCGGGTCGCAGGAGTGAGCCGTCCTCCGCGAAGTTCTCCCACGCCATGTGGAAGCTGACGGTGTCCCGCATCGTCACGGCGTGCAACTCGGCGAAGACCAGCCGCAGTTGCTCGACCGCGCGCAGACCGCCGCCCAGGCCGCCGTACGACACGAAGCCGACCGGCTTGGCCTGCCACTGCGTGAAGTGCAGGTCGATGGCGTTCTTCAGGGGCCCCGGGAAGCTGTGGTTGTACTCGGGCGTGATCACCACGAAGGCGTCGGCCGCCTCCAGACGCGCCGTGACCGCGGCGGCCTCCGGGTGGGGCTCAGGGGAGACGACGTCGGGCAGTGCGTGCTCGGCCAGGTCGATCGGGTCGAGTTCGAGATCGCCGCGCTGGGCGGCGAACCGCAGGAACCAGTCGGTGACCACGGGCCCGAAGCGGCCCTCGCGGGTGGAACCGGTCAGAACGGCGACCGGGAGCGGGGTGTCCGCCGGGTTCGGGGAAAGAGGTGCGTTCGATGAAGTCGTCATGCCGAGAAAAGTACAACGCTCATGGCAATGAATGCAACGATCGTTGTAACTCTCCTGGTCCGGATACCGTGACAGGCGACAGGAAGGGGCAGGACGCGTGAGACAGGGGCTCGCTGAGAAGCGGCAGGCGATCGTGCGAGGGGCGCGCCGGGTCTTCGGGCGCGACGGCTACACCCGCGCCGGCATCGACTCCATCGCCAAGGAGGCCGGAGTCTCCACCCGCACGATCTACAACCACTTTCCGGAGGGCAAGGCGCAGCTCTTCCGTGTGGTCGTCGTGGAGGGCTCCGAGGAGGTCGTACGCGCGCATCTCGACGCCGTCGACCGGCGGTTGTACAAGATCACGGATCTGGAGGCCGACCTCGTCGACTTCGCGCACGCCTGGATGGCGCCCATGTACCAGTACCGCGACCACTTCGCCCTCGTACGGCAGCTGCGCGCCGAGGTCGGCCACATTCCGCAGGAGTTCCTGGACGCCTGGCGGGCATCCGGCCCCGATCGTGCCCTCAAGGAGATGGCCGCCCGGTTCCGCGAGCTGGCCGAGGAGGGGCTCCTCGACGTTCCGGACCCGAAGCGGGCCGCGACCCACTTCCTTGTGCTGACCAGCGCCGAAATCAACGACCTCACGTATCACGGGGCGGTTCCGATGCCGGACGAGGAGCGGAACGAGCTGATCGTCTCCGGGGTGCGGGCGTTCCTGCACGGCTATCTGCCGCACAGGTGATGTGAGGGGGTTCATGTGGCTGCGTTATGGCCTCCTCGCCCCTCTGTGAGTAAGGGCACGAAAACAACTAACGATCTCGTAACTCTGTAAGAGTGGGCCGCGCATTGCTCATGTGTTCTTTGCGGGTCGTTCCCCGGTAAAGATCCACGAAATCCCAGGGAGCACGTCCCGTGGCAGCACTTGCGCGCTGGTGTGTCAGGCACCGTCTTGTCGTCGTTCTGTTGTGGATCCTGGCGCTGGGCGGCACGACCGCCGCCGCTGCCGTCGCGGGATCGGCCTACTCGAACGACTACAAGGTGCCCGGCACGGAGTCCGGCCGTGCGACGGAGCTGCTGCGCGAGGGATTCCCGGAGCTCGGCGGGGACAGCGACACGATCGTCTGGCACACCACACCCGGCTCGGTGCGCGCCGCCGACGTCGAGCAGACGATGACCCGCACCCTGGACAAGATCGCCGAGCTGCCCGGAGTGGCCGCGGTCGTGAGCCCGTACCAGGACCAGGACCAGGACCCGGGGCAGGAGCAGGACCGGGGCGTGAACCAGGGGCAGGGCAAGGACCAGGTCCAGGATCAGGATCAGGGCCAGGGCCAGGGCTCGGGCCGGGAAAAAGCCCAGGCCACGGGCCGGATCAGCGGTGACGGGCGTACCGCCTATGCCACGGTCTCCTTCGAGGAACCGTCCAACGACATCGACAAGGCGGACGTCCAGGCCGTCGTCGACACCGCCAAGGACGCGGAGGCGGACGGCCTCCAGGTCGAGCTGGGCGGCAGCGCCGTCGGGCTCACCGAATCGGAGGGCGGGCACATCGCCGAGGCCGTCGGCGTGATCGTCGCGGCCGTGGTCCTCTTCCTCGCCTTCGGCTCGCTCGCCGCCTCGCTGCTGCCCATCGCCACCGCACTGATGAGTGTCGGCACGGCATACGCCGGGATCGTGCTGCTCGGGCACTTCATGACCGTCGCCGACTTCGCGCCGATGCTCGGCATGCTGGTCGGGCTGGGCGTAGGCATCGACTACGCGCTGTTCATCGTGACCCGGCACCGGCGCGGCCTCAAGCGCGGACTGCCGGTCGAGGAGGCCGCGCGGAACGCGGTGGCGACCACCGGGCGCGCCGTCGTCTTCGCGGGCGCAACCGTTTGCATCGCCCTGCTCGGCATGCTCATCCTGCGGCTCAGCTTCCTCAACGGCGTCGCGATCGCCGCGTCCCTGACCGTGCTGCTCACCGTCGCGGCCTCCGTGACCCTGCTGCCCTCGCTGCTCTCCTTCATCGGCATGCGCGCCCTCAGCCGCCGCGAGCGCCGACGCCTGGCGGAGCACGGCCCGGAACCGGAGCTGCCCACCGGGCTGGCCGCGCGCTGGTCCGCCTTCGTCGAGCGTCACCCCAAGCTGCTCGGCGTCGTCGCCGTCGCCGTCATGGCCGTGCTCGCCCTGCCGACGCTCTCGCTGCACCTGGGCACCTCGGACCAGGGCAACAACCCGGCAGCGGCCACCACACGGCAGGCGTACGACCTCGTCGCGGACGGCTTCGGACCCGGCATGAACGGTCCGCTGACCCTCGTCACGCACGTCGACGGGGCCGAGGACCGGCTCGCGCTCGACAACCTCGACACCACGCTCCGGTCGACCGAGGGCGTGCGGACGGCGTCTCCCGTGACGTACAACGCGGACGGTGACACGGCGTATCTCACCGTCGTACCGGACTCCTCGCCGCAGTCCGAGAAGACCAGCGATCTCGTCGACCGGCTGCGTGACGACGTGCTGCCGCGGGCCGAGACGGACACCTCGCTCGACCTGCACGTCGGCGGGGTCACCGCGGGCTACGACGACTTCGCCGACGTCATCATCGGCAAGCTGCCGCTGTTCGTGGGTGTGGTGATCGGGCTCGGCTGCGTCCTGCTGCTGCTCGCCTTCCGCTCCCTGGGCGTCCCGCTCAAGGCCGCCGCGATGAACATCGCCGCCGTGGCGGCCGCCTTCGGGGTGGTCGTGGCGATCTTCCAGTGGGGCTGGGGCGGTGAGCTGCTGGGCCTCGGCCGCGGGGGGCCGATCGAACCCTTCCTGCCCGTGATCATGGTGTCCGTGCTCTTCGGGCTCTCCATGGACTACCAGGTCTTCCTGGTCAGCCGGATGTACGAGGAGTGGCTGGAGACCGGCGACAACCGGCGCGCCGTCCGCGTCGGTCTCGCCGAGACCAGCCGGGTGATCAACTCCGCCGCCGTGATCATGATTTCGGTCTTCCTCGCCTTCGTGCTCAGCGGCGACCGCGTCATCGCGATGTTCGGCATCGCGCTCGCCGCCGCGGTCGCCCTCGACGCCTTCGTCCTGCGTACGCTCCTGGTGCCCGCCCTCATGCACATGCTGGGCGGCGCCAACTGGTGGCTGCCGCGCTGGCTCGACCGCCGTCTGCCGCGCATCAGCATCGAACCGCCGGAGTGCGGTGCTCCCCGTGCGACGATTCCCGGTGCGCGCGACGGCGCGCTCGTGGACGTACTCATGAAGGAGCGGCAGCAGGATGTACGCGATATCCCTGGGTGACGACGGCGCGGAACTTCGTCCTTTGGAGCCCTGGCGGGCCGAGGAGTTCCTCGCCCATCTCGACCGCGGACGCGAGTTCATCACCCAGCACGTGCCCTTCGGTCTCAAGGCCACGGATGTCGACTCCGCGCGGGCGCTGCTCCAGTCGTACGCGGACAAGCGCGCCGCCGACAGCGGCAGCCTGCACGGGCTGTGGCTGGACGGGAAGCTCGTCGGCGGACTCCTCTTCCGGATCTTCGACGCCGAGACCGGTACCTGCGAACTCGGCTGCTGGCTGGAACCCGCCGCGACCGGCCGCGGCCTGATCACGCGCGGCGCCCGGGTCCTCATCGACTGGGCGGTCGACGAGCGCGGCATGCACCGAGTGGAGTGGCACGCCTCCTCCGCCAACGAACCGAGCCTGAAGGTGGCGCGGCGGCTCGGGATGAGCCGTGACGGCGTGCTGCGGGAGCACCACCCCTACCGGGGGGTCCGGCAGGACGTGGAGGTCTGGTCGGTGCTCGCGGGGGAGTGGCGGGCCGCACGCGCGCGTGCCGATCGATACGCGCCTGCCGATCATTAAGAGACTTCTCATACAGCGTCCGTACGGTGCGGAGCATGGGTACCAAGACAGTTGACGAGGCCGGAGTCGACACCGGCACCGAGGCGAAGCGCGACAAGGAGGACGTAGAGCTCACGAAGGACGCCGACACGGCCGGTGACCAGGCCGACGTCGAGGCGCGGGACGAGGGCGAGCAGACGCGCCCGGACTTCGACGAGGGCGCCGGTACGGACACCGGTGGCTCCGGCGTGGGCCAGGGAGCCGGTGCCGTCGTCTCCGCCGGGCTCGGTATCGTCTCGCTGACCGGCAGCTGGGTCGGCACCGTGGCCCAGGCACGCGACTCGCTGTACGGCCAGCTGGAGGTCGCGCAGAACTCGGGCGTGGGCACACAGCTCAAGCAGCTGTACGGCGACTCCTGGAACGCCAACGCGGCGGTCGCCGGGTTCTTCGCGCTCGCCGCGCTGATCGTCGGCGTCGTGGTGCTCGTCCGGCCCGCGTTCGGGAACCCGGACCGGGTGCAGGCTCCGTGGGTCAAGTCGGTCGCCTGGGCGGGCGTCTCGCTCGCCGTCATCGGGCTGCTGCTCGCCGCCCTGAAGTACACCGACATCCTCCTCGCCCTCCCTTCCGCCCCCTCCGCCCCCTCCGCCCCCACCGGCTGAACAACCGCACGTCCTGAGGGGCCTTAGGTTCGCCGTAAGCCACTTACGGTGCGCCTAAGGCCCTTCGTACGCGCAAGATGCGGAACTCTCCCGATGTGGCGCACCCCCCTTGGAGACGAAGGTTGAGGCATCGCAACGAGCGAAGCCGAAACCGACTCTTCACGAGGGGTACGAGATGTTCGCGTACGAGCTCCACCAGATCCGTTCCGCCGAGCTGATCCGCAAGGCCGACAACTACCGTCTGGCACGGCAGGCGGTAAGCGCCCGCCGCGCCGCCCGCCGCTCGGCGAAGGACGATCCCGAAGGGCAGGTGACCCACTCCCAGCCACGCCGCCACCGCTCCCCCCGCGCGGCGTGACCCCGCCTGGGGAAGACGCCGGGCCCGGGAGTCCGGGGGGACTCCCGGCGCAGCGCGACGCGGGCCTCGGGCCGCAGGACCGCGCGGACGGCGAGCCGCAGCGCCGTGGGGAGCTTGAGCCGCAGCGCCGCGAGGAGCTTGAGCCGCAGGGCCGTGGGGACCCCGGGCCGCAGCGCCTTGCTGGCTCTGAGCCATCGCTCCGCGAGGCCGCTGAGCCGCCGCGCCATGCGGAATCCAAGCCGCAGGGTCGCGCGGACAGCGAGCCGCAGGGCCGCGCGGACGGCGAGCCGCAGGGCCGCGCGGACGGCGAGCCGCAGCGCGGTGTGGCTGTTGAGTCGCGGGGCCGCGTCGCCCCCGAGCCGCAGCGTGCGAGCCTGGGGCCGCAGGCCCGTCCGTACGCCCAGCCGCAGCCCCATGCGGTCCCGCAGCCCGGGGGCCGTGCTGAAGGCCCGTCGCGGCGCCCCTTGGAGCCGCCGGCAACAACCGGTGCTGCCCTGTCAGAGGGCTGTGCGGACCTCGGGCCGCAGGCCCTTCCGTACGCGCGGCGGCAGCACCACGCGGACCCCCAGCCCGAGCGCCGTGCCGAAGTCCCGCCGCAGCGACCCACGAAGCCGTGGGCGACAACCGCTGCCGGTCTGTCAGGGGCCTGTGCGATGCTCGATGTTGTGGAGGCCAGGTCCGTCAGTCCGGTCTTCGTCGGCCGTGCCGACGAACTGGGCGCGCTGAACGACGCGCTCGCCCGAGCTGCCGCGGGCGAGCCGCAGGCGTTGCTGCTCGGTGGTGAGGCCGGCGTCGGAAAGACCCGGCTCATCGAGGAGTTCGCCGCCACGGCCGCCCGCGACGGCGCTGTCATGGCGCTCGGCGGTTGTGTCGAGATCGGCGCCGACGGGCTGCCCTTCGCGCCCTTCTCCGCCGCCCTGCGCGCCCTGCGCCGCCAACTGCCCGACGCGCTCGCGGCCGCGGCGGCCGGGCAGGAGGAGGAGCTGGCCCGGCTGCTGCCCGAGCTGGGCGACACCTCGCGGGGCCGGCACGACGAGGAGGGCATGGCCCGCCTCTTCGAACTCACCGTCCGCCTCCTGGAGCGCGTCGCCGCCGACCGTACGGTGGTCGTCCTCCTGGAGGACCTGCACTGGGCCGACGCCTCGACCCGCCACCTTCTCGCCTACCTCTTCCGTACGCTGCGCAGCGGCCGCCTCCTCGTCGTCGCCACCTACCGCGCCGACGACATCCACCGCCGCCACCCGCTGCGCCCCCTGCTCGCCGAGCTGGACCGGCTGCGCACGGTCCGCCGGATCGAACTCGGCCGCTTCAGCCGCGACGAAGTCGGCTGCCAGATCGCCGGAATCCTCGACGCCGAGCCGGACCCGGCCAAGGTCGACGAGATCTTCGAACGCTCCGACGGGAACGCGTTCTTCGTCGAGGAACTCGCCGTCGCCTCGTACGAGGAGTGCTGCACCGGCCTCACCGACTCCCTCCGCGACCTGCTCCTCGTCCGCGTCGAGAGCCTGCCCGAGAGTTCCCAGCGGGTCGCCCGGATCGTCGCCGAGGGCGGCTCCACCGTCGAGTACGCGCTTCTCGCGGCCGTGGCACGGCTCGCCGAGGACGATCTCATCGAGGCGCTCAGGGCGGCCGTCGGCGCCAACATCCTGCTCGCGACACCGAACGGCGACGGCTACCGCTTCCGTCACTCCCTGGTACGCGAGGCCGTCAGCGACGACCTGCTGCCCGGCGAGCGCTCCCGCCTCAACCGGCGGTACGCCGAGGCACTGGAGGCCGACCCGACGCTCGTGCCGGCCGACGAGCGCGCCACCCGCCTGGCCAGCTACTGGTACCACGCGCACGACGCGGCCAAGGCCCTGCCCGTCGTCCTCGACGCGTCCGTCGAGGCCCGCCGCCGGCACGCCTACTCCGAGCAACTGCGGCTCCTGGAGCGGGCGATGGAGCTGTGGGACACCGCCCCGGCGGCCGTACGGGCCGAACTGCGTCCCGTCGACCACACCGAGGTCTATCCCCCCTGCGCCCGCGACCCGGAGAACGGGCCGCTGACCTACCTCGACCTGATGGCCGAGGCGGCCGTGGCGGGCCGGCTGAGTGGGGAACGGGAACGCGCCCTGAAGATCAACAAGCGGGCGCTGCACCTCCTGGAGGACGAGAACGAGCCCCTGCGCACCGCCTGGTTCTGGTCCGAACGCTCCCGGCTGACACAGTTGCTGGGCCGCGGTGACGGCTGGAAGGAACTCGCCACCGCCCAGGAGCTCGTCCGCGGCCTGCCGCCCTCCGAGGTGCATGCCGCGGTCCTCGGCCTGGTCGCCAACTGGTCGATGCTGCACAAGCCGGGCCCCGACGCACTGACCGCCGCCGAGCGCGCCCTGGAGTACGCGCGCATGGTGGGCGCCCGTGACATCGAACTGAACGTGCGGCTCACCCTGGGCGGGCTGCTGGTCGACGCGGGTGACATCGAGGCCGGGTTCGCCGAGATGTACCGGGTCAAGGAAGAGGCGACGGTGCTGGACCACGCCTTCGTGCTGGGCCGCTTCCATGTGAACCTGGGCTCCGCCCTGGAGGGCGTCGGCCGCTCGCGGGAAGCGGTTCATGTGCTCCACGAAGGGGCCGAATTCGCCAGGATGCGCGGCCTGACGGACACCGAGGCCTGGTGCTGGGGCAATCTCGCCGACTCCTTCTGCTCCCTCGGCAGCTGGGAGGAGGCGAGTGAGGCCGGCATCAACTCGGAGCGTGTCGGCCAGAGTTCCAAGCCGCGTGCCTTCCGTGCCGCCTATCACGCTCGTCTCGCGCTCGCGCGGGGTGAGCCGGCCGAGGCCGGACGTCTCCTCACCGCCGCCCGTGGGCACTTCGGCCCCGACGGCGCGATGCCGCAGAACGCGCTGCCGCTGGCCTGCCTCGCGATCGGCATCGCCGCCGCCGAGGGCCGACTCCCCGATGCCCGCGCCGAGTTGGGCCGAGCTCTGGACGCGGGCTTCCCGCCCGGCACCCAGCGCTACGGCTGGCCGCTGCTGCTGACCGCCGCCGGCGCGGAGGCCGACGCCCGCGGGCTGCCCGTCGCCGGACCGGGCCACACCGAGACCGTGGACCGCCTCCGCACGGCGGCCAAGTCACTGGCCACCGGCGCGCCCGTCTGGCTCGCGTACGAGCAATGGGTTCGCGCCGAACTCCAGCGTGCCGAAGGCAGGGACACCCCGCCCATCTGGTCCGAGGCGGTCACCGCCTTCGAACCGATCGAGCGCCCCTACGACCTCGCCCGCCTCCGGCTCCGCCTCGCCGAGTCCCTGCTGACCGCCGGCGGCGAGGACGAGCGTGACCGGGCCGCGGAGTTGCTGCGCCTGGCCCTCGTCGTCGCCGACCACCTCGGCGCCCGCCCGCTGGCCGAGTCCGTCTCTCTGCTCGCGCGGCGCGCCCGCCTCGTCCTGGCGCGGGACCAGGAGCCGGCCGCCCTCACCCCCGTCGACCCGGTCGAGGCGCTCGGCCTCACCAGCCGTGAGCGTGACGTCCTGCGTCTGGTCGCCGCCGGCCGCAGCAACCGCCAGATAGCCGAGGAACTCTTCATCTCCCCGAAGACGGCCAGCGTCCATGTCTCCAACATCCTCGCCAAGCTGAACGTCTCGGGCCGGGGCGAGGCGGCGGCACTGGCGCACCGGCTGCGGCTGTTCGCGCTTCCGGAGGCGCCCACTGCCCAGGCGACAGGGTGAGGTATACGCTGTAAAGGACCCCGGGCCCAGGGAGGCGCCGTGTTCAACATGTTCGAGGAGCTCTTCGCACCAGGCCGCAAGCACACCAACGACGAGCGCAAGCGGCTGGAGCTGACGCGCGTGGACCTGAACGACGGTGACCCGGGACGCGGGCCGATAGACCTGTCCTCCGGCAAGGTGGTCGTACGCCTGCCGACGCAGGCGCAGCCCCAGTCGCCCACCCGGCCGTCCGAGGACTGACGGCGGCTGCCGCCTACTTCACCTCCAGCTCAAGGATTTTGTCGTCCCCGGACTCGGGGGTCCCCCGGCCGTCCGTCTCGCTCGTCATCAGCCACATCTTGTCGCCGCCTTCGGAGACCACCGTGCGCAGGCGGCCGTAGACGCCCTCGAAGAATGCCTGCGGGGCCGCCGCGGCCTTCGTGCCGTCCAGCGGGATGCGCCAGAGGCGTTTGCCGCGCAGGCCCGCCATCCAGACCGAGCCCTCCGCGATGGCGATGCCGCTCGGCGAGGAGTCGGCCACGGGCCACTGGGCCACCGGGTTGATGTACCGGGAATCGCCGGACTTGCCCTCCACCTCGGGCCAGCCGTAGTTGCCGCCCGGCCGGATCTGGTTCAGCTCGTCCCAGGTGTCCTGGCCGAACTCCGAGGCCCACAGCCGCTGTTTGTCGTCCCAGGCGAGACCCTGGACGTTGCGGTGTCCGTACGAGTAGACGGGTGAGTCGCCGAAGGGATTGCCCGGCGCCGGCTCGCCCTCCGGGGTCATGCGCAGGATCTTGCCGCCCAGCGACTTCTTGTCCTGCGCCAGCGGCCCCTCGTACCGCTCGCCGGTCGTGGCGTACAGCATCTTGTCGGGGCCGAAGGCGAGGCGGCCTCCGTTGTGGTTCGTGCCCTTCGGGATGCCCCGCAGGATGATGTCGGGGGCGCCCAGCTGCTCGCCCGCCGGCTTCTTGGGGTCGTACGGCATCCGCACGATCCGGTTGTCCGAGGCGCTCGTGAAGTACGCGTAGACCATGTGGTCCGAGGCGTACTCCGGGGAGAGCACGATGCCCAGCAGGCCGCCCTCGCCTGCGGGGGAGACCCCCGGCACCGTCCCGAGCTCCGTCTTCTTGCCGGTCTTCGTGTCGACCCGGAGGATCGTGCCCTCGTCCCGCGACGACACCAGCAGGGCGTCCTCACCGGGCAGCGGCGCGAGACCCCACGGGCTTTTCAGGCCCTCCGTGACGGTCCGCACGACCTTCGCCGAGCCCTTCGCCGGCGCGGCGTCTTCCCCCGTCCCCTGCGAGGGCGGCGCCGAGGCGCCCGGATCCGAGGCGCCCGCCGAGGAGCCGCCGCCCTTTTCGTCGTCGTCCGAGGAGCACCCGGCCGTCAGTAGAAGCGCGGCCGCGGCCAAGACGGCGGTCACAGCTCGATGTCGCACGATCAGGATCCCTTCGACGCGGCAGGTTCTACTGTTCATACACCGCAACCGCCTCACAGGTTCCCGATCTCCGGACGCAGATCGCGGCGAGACCTTCACACGGTCCCCAGACCACCCTCGCTCATGCCGCGGGCCGCCCGCACCTGCCCCCGGGCCGCCGCACCCGCCCCCGGGCCATTCAGTCCCAAGATCCCTGAGCCGAAGGCAGCTCCGCCACCTCCGCGAGATCCTGAGCGGACAGCCGCAGCCCGGCCGCCCCCGCGTTCTCGGCCGCCCAGCGCCCGCGCTTGGCGCCCGGCACCGGCACCACGTGCCGTCCCTGCGCGAGTACCCACGCGAGGGCCACCTGCGCCGGGGTGACCTCGTCGCCGTGCCGCCGGGCGATGCGGCGCAGACCGGCCACGATCGGCTGGTTCGCGGCCATCATCTCGGCGGTGAAGCGGGGGTGCCGGGCGCGTACGTCGTCGGGCTCGAAGCCCTCGCCAGGTGTCAGGGTCCCGGTCAGGTAACCGTTGCCGAGCGGCA
Organism: Streptomyces montanus; assembly: GCF_005786655.1. Taxonomy (NCBI): domain Bacteria; kingdom Bacillati; phylum Actinomycetota; class Actinomycetes; order Kitasatosporales; family Streptomycetaceae; genus Streptomyces; species Streptomyces montanus. The sequence continues at coordinate 65,115 of NZ_VBZC01000023.1, read as the reverse complement.
TCGCCGCCAGAAAACCGATGCCGCGCGCCTCGCACCACGGCAGGAGCCCGTCCAGCGCCTCCGGCGACCACACCGACAGCTCGGCCTCCACCGCGCTCACCGGAAAGACCTGCTGCACCCGCTGCAGCTGCCGGATCGTTCCGTCGTGCAGGCGTGCCCCGGAGCGGCGGCCCGAGCGGGCGCCCACCGCGCACAGCCCTAGGGCCCGCACCTTCCCCGCCGACACCAGCTCCGCCATCGCGCCCCATGTCTCCTCGACCGGCACCTCGGGGTCCGCGCGATGCAGCTGGTACAGGTCGATGACGTCCGTCTGCAGCCGCCGCAGCGAGGCGTCGCAGGCCCGCTTCACATATCCGGGACGGCCATTGGCCACGATGTGCTGCTCGCCCACCAGCAGCCCGCACTTGGTGGAGACGAAGGCCTCCGGGCGCCGCTCCTTCAGCACCCGGCCCACCAGCAGCTCATTGGTGAACGGTCCGTACATGTCGGCGGTGTCGAGGAGGGTCGAGCCCCGGTCGAGGGCCGTGTGCACGGTCCGCAGCGACTCCTCGCCCCGCTGCCGAGAGCCCGAGTACGCCCAGCTCATCGGCATGCACCCGAGGCCGACAGCACCCACTTCGAGCGCCGCCGCCCCGATCGTCCTGCGATCCACCTGGCCGTACCCTCCCTTTCCCGGTCCCCCAAACTAACCTCTGCGTCCCCTGCTCTTTCGCATAGCCTCCTGAGCATGACTCCCGATGTGTGGCTCCCCTTCGACGCAGACGACATCGACGGCCTCCCCGAAGGCCTCAACTATCGCTTCTGGGACGGTGAGCAGGAGTTTCCCGCCGATCCCGCCGACTGCGCGTTCTATGTCGTGCCCTATATGAAGGGCAGCGACATCTCGGTGCGCCCCATGGCCCGGATGACGTCCGTACAGGTCGTGCAGACGATGTCGGCCGGTATCGACCACGTCCAGCCGGGCCTGGGACAGCTGCCCAAGGGCGTGCAGTTGTGCAACGCACGCGGGGTGCACGATGCCAGCACCGCCGAACTCACCCTCACACTGATCCTCTCTTCGCTGCGAGGCGTCCCCGACTTCGTACGCGGACAGGACCGTGAGGAGTGGCGGTCCGGATTCCGCCCGGCGCTGGCCGACAAGTCCGTCCTGATCGTCGGCTACGGCTCGGTCGGCTCCGCCATCGAAGACCGGCTCGCGCCCTTCGAGGTGGCGCGGGTGGCGCGCGTCGCGCGCTCCGCACGCGAGACGGAGCGCGGCCCCGTGCATCCGATCACCGCCCTGCCCGAACTCCTTCCGGACTTCGATGTCGTGGTGATCATCACCCCCCTCACCGAGCAGACGAAGGGTCTGGTGGGCGCCGACTTCCTGGCGCGGATGAAGGACGGCGCGCTGCTCGTGAACGTCGCCCGTGGCGGAGTCGTCGACACCAAGGCGCTCCTCGCGGAGCTGGAGGGCGGCCGGATCAGGGCGGCCCTGGATGTCACCGATCCCGAACCGCTGCCCAAGGGCCACCCGTTGTGGCATGCGCCGGGCGTACTCATCAGTCCCCATGTGGGCGGCCCGACGTCCGCGTTCCTGCCGCGCGCGAAGCGGCTGCTGGTTGACCAGTTCAACCGGTTCGTGAACCGGGAGCCACTGCGCAACGTGGTCCTTACGACGGGTGCGTAGGCCGCGTCAGCCACCCTCCGCAGTCTCCTGAATGCGGGGAGTGCACGCATCGCCGCTGATCGTCACGGAGCGTAGAGGGGCTATGTCCCTGAGTGACGAGACTGGTGTATCGTCCCGACAGGGGATGCGCCGCGCACCATTCGGCGCCGGGGACGAGAAGGCAGACTGCGAGGGGGGCGACGGGCGATGCACGGCCTATGGACGAACGATCCGACGCGGCGGAGCCGCCGACGGCGACCCCGGCGCGTACCCAGCAGTCGCGGCCACAGCTGTCACCACCACCGCCCGCAGCACGGCAGCCGCAGGCGACATGCGCATCCGGCACACCGGGACCAGAGGGACTCGGGGGCGGCGCGTACCGGAGAGAAGCAGTGAGCTCCCAGGGGGCACTGCTCGCACGCCGCCCGGTCTCCGGCGGCGGCACGAGCATGGTCCCGCAACTCGTACTGGTCCTGGTGTGCGCGGGGTACGCCATCGGCGCCTCGTTCGGCTGGGGTTCGGAGACTCTCGCGCTGGTCATGGGCGACTTCGGGCTGAGCGCGGCGGCCGCCGCCGCGGCCGTCTCCTGCTTCCTGTCCGCCCGCACACCCCGCAGCCGCTTCCGACCCGCATGGCTGCTGTTCGCGCTCTCCTCCGCGATGGCGGCCGCGGGCAATTTCGTCTGGGGGTGGTACGAGGTCGTCCTCGGCATACCGGTGCCCAGCCCGAGCTACGCCGACCTGTTCTTCCTGTGTTTCGCGCCGCCGGCGATCGTGGGACTGCTCGTGCTCGCCAAGCGGCCGGCGAGCAGGGCCGGCTGGGTCTGTCTGGCGCTGGACGCCTGGCTGATCGGCGGCTCCCTGCTCACGCTGGCCTGGAGCCTCGCGCTCGCCCAGGCGGCGAGGGTGGAGGGGCCGAGCGTCGCGCACACCGCTCTGTCACTCGCGTATCCGCTGCTGGACATCGCGCTGGTGAGCATGGTGCTGGCCCTGCACTTCAGGCGGTCCTCGGTGAACCGGTCCGCGGTGAACACCGCGATCGGCGCTCTCGCCCTGACGGTGATGTGCGACGCGCTGTTCACCTCACCGCTGCTGCACAACAGTTATCGCTCCGGGCAGTTGCTCGACGCCGGCTGGTTCGCCGGTTCACTGCTGCTCGCGTACGCCCCCTGGGTGGGGCAACGCCACGGACAGACAGAAGAAGAGGGGCTCCCGCGCGTGGTGTTCGGCTACGTGTCAGGGCCCCGCCCGGAGCGACGGGCACACGTACCCCGCCCGGAGCGAGCGGCACACGTACCCCGCCCGGAGCGACCGGCGCATGTGCCCCGCCAGGAGCAAGCGGCACAAGTGCCCCGCAAGGACCAACCGGCCCATGTGCCCCTCCAGGAAGGAGGCCACAGCCGGTATCCGGCCAACCGGCCCATCGCCGGTTCACTGGCGGCGCTCACGCCCTATCTCGCGGCGGCCGTCTGCACGTTGGGCATTCTCTACAACGTGCTCAACGGCCGCAGCGTCGACCGCGTGGTGCTCATCACCGGCGGCACGGTCGTGCTCGGCCTCGTCGTACGCCAGGGCATCATGCTCCGCGACAACATCACCCTCACCCAGGAACTGGCACAGAAGGAGAACCACTTCCGCTCCCTGGTGCAGGGTTCCAGCGACGTCATCATGATCGCCGCGCCGAACGGCATCCTCCAGTACGTCAGCCCGGCCGCCGCCGGGGTCTACGGGCGGGACGCCGAGGAACTCAAGGGCTGCGAACTCGCCTCGCTCATCCATCCCGAGGATCTCGGCTGCGTGGTGCACGAGGTGCGCCGGTTCCTCGCCGCGAGTCCGGCCGACGAGCCCACCACCCGCATCGAGTGCCGCTTCAAGTCCGGCGACGGCGGCTGGCTCAACGTCGAATCGACGGTGAACCGGCACCACGGCGGCCTCATCTTCAACAGCCGTGACGTCACCGAGCGGGTGCGCCTGCAGGCCCAGTTGCAGCACAACGCCGAACACGACCCGCTCACCGACCTGCCCAACCGCGCCCTGTTCACCAAGCGCGTCGGACAGGCCCTCTCCGGTCGCCGCGCCTCCGACCACGGCACGGCCGTCCTCTTCATCGACCTCGACGGTTTCAAGGCCGTCAACGACACCATCGGGCACCAGGCCGGCGACGAACTGCTCGTCCAGGCCGCCCGCAGACTCCAGGACGCGGTGCGCCAGGGAGACACCGCCTCCCGGCTGGGCGGCGACGAGTTCGCGGCCCTCATCGTCGGCGACGGCACACGCGACCGCACCGCGCGCGAACACCACATCTTCGAGCTGGCCGACCGCCTCCGAGTCACCCTCTCGCAGCCGTACTCCATCGACGGCAACGATGTCCGGGTCGCCGCGTCCATCGGCGTCTCCTTCGCCGAACCGGGCCTGGGGGCGGGCGAGCTGCTCCGCAACGCCGACCTCGCGATGTACCGCGCCAAGGCCGCGGGCAAGGGCCGCGTCGAGCTGTACGCGCCGCAGATGCAGCAGGACGTGGTCCGCAAGGCGGAGTTGGCGACCCGGCTGAGGGCCGCCCTGCACGACGGTGAGTTCGCGTTGCTGCACCAGCCGGTGGTGTCGTTGAACACCGGCCGGATCACCGCGGTCGCCGCGCAGGCGCGCTGGCGCTCGGCCCAGGGCGTGCTGTTCACGCCCGCCGAGTTCCTGCGCGTCGCCGAGGACAGCGATCGCACCGCCGAGCTCGGTCGCTGGATGCTGGAGGAGGCTGTCGAGCAGGCCGCGGAGCGCGGTGCCACCGGACTCGGCGTGCCCGTCGCCGTCCGCATGACCGCCCGGCGGCTGATGGACCGGTCCATGCCCCCCGGCTCCATCGAGGCCCTGCTGACCCGGCACGGCCTGGCCTCCGGGGCCCTGGTCATCGAACTGGCCGAAACCGACCCACGGGTCTCCCTGGACGACCTGGAGCGCCGGCTGAACGCGCTCAGGCGCCTCGGCGTCCGGATCGCCCTTGACGGCTTCGGCAGCGGCTACGCGGCGATCACCGCGCTGCGCCGACTCCCCATCGACGTACTGAAGCTCGACCGTGGTCTGGTCGAGGGTGTCGTCGAGTCGGCCAGGCTGCACAAGATCACCAGAGGGCTGCTCCGGATCGCGGGCGACCTCGGCCTGGAGTCCGTGGCGGACGGCGTGGACCTGCCCGAGCAGGCCGTCGCCCTGCGCGACATGGGCTGCACGCACGGACAGGGCAGGGCGTTCTCCGAACCCGTCGACGAATACCGACTGCGCCGTGCGCTCACTTCCGGTCATTACCCGGTGCCCGGCGGCTCGGTCGAGCCGGTCTTCGTGGGCGGCGGTGTGGCCGGGGTTTACGCAGGTGGGGGCGCCAGTGCCTATACGGCCGGCGGCTCCGGGGGAGTGTACGGGACCGGGACGGCCCTACGCTCACATAATGAGACTCCCGTCCCACCTGCTTGACAGGCATAGCGTGACGGGGAGAGGGTCTGTGCCATGCGCACCCGAATTCTCGTACTTGGAAAGCGCGTCGGCTGAGCTGGGACCCCGGAACGATGAACCGGAACTCCCAGCGACCCTACCCGGCGCGCTCCCCTCGCTTGCCTCATGGCACGAGGGGTTTTTTGTTGTACAGGCACCCGTCGTACACCGCACAAAACTCGCAAAAACCCTCAGCATCGAGAAGAGAATGCCGATGACCGAGCAGGCCACCGGGGCCCACCATCCGCAGCCGCGGCCCCGTTCCGGAGGACAGTCCGCGCCCGAGCACGTCACGGGTGCGCAGTCCCTCATCCGTTCTCTCGAGGAGGTCGGGGCCGAGACGGTATTCGGCATCCCCGGTGGCGCGATCCTCCCGGCCTACGACCCGCTGATGGACTCCACGCGGGTGCGGCACGTGCTGGTCCGCCACGAGCAGGGCGCCGGTCACGCGGCCACGGGTTACGCGCAGGCCACCGGCAGGGTGGGCGTCTGCATGGCGACGTCCGGCCCCGGCGCCACCAACCTGGTCACGCCGATCGCCGACGCGCACATGGACTCCGTGCCGCTCGTCGCGATCACCGGCCAGGTCGCGTCCAAGGCGATCGGCACGGACGCCTTCCAGGAGGCGGACATCGTCGGCATCACCATGCCGATCACCAAGCACAACTTCCTCGTCACCAAGGCCGAGGACATCCCGCGGACGATCGCCGAGGCCTTCCACATCGCCTCCACCGGCCGCCCCGGGCCGGTCCTGGTCGACATCGCCAAGGACGCCCTCCAGGCGCAGACCATCTTCAGCTGGCCGCCCACCCACGACCTGCCCGGGTACCGTCCGGTCACCAAGCCGCACGCCAAGCAGATCCGCGAGGCCGCCCGGCTGATCACCCACGCCAAGCGGCCCGTCCTCTACGTCGGCGGCGGCGTCCTCAAGTCGCACGCGACCGCCGAGCTGAAGGTCCTCGCGGAACTCACCGGAGCGCCCGTCACCACCACCCTGATGGCGCTCGGCGCATTCCCCGACAGCCACCCGCTGCACGTGGGAATGCCGGGCATGCACGGTTCGGTCACCGCCGTCACCGCGCTGCAGAAGGCCGACCTGATCGTCGCCCTCGGAGCCCGCTTCGACGACCGCGTCACCGGCAAGCTGGACAGCTTCGCCCCGTACGCCAAGATCGTCCACGCCGACATCGACCCGGCCGAGATCGGCAAGAACCGCGCCGCCGACGTGCCGATCGTCGGCGACGCCCGCGAGGTCATCGCCGATCTGGTCCAGGCCGTGCAGAAGGAGCACAGCGAGGGCAACACCGGCGACTACAGCGCCTGGTGGAAGGACCTGAACCGCTGGCGCGAGACCTACCCGCTCGGCTACGACCAGCCCGACAACGGCTCGCTGTCGCCGCAGCAGGTCATCGAGCGCATCGGGCAGCTCGCGCCGGAGGGCACGATCTTCGCGGCGGGTGTCGGCCAGCACCAGATGTGGGCCGCGCACTACATCGAGTACGAGAAGCCCGCCACCTGGCTCAACTCCGGCGGCGCCGGAACCATGGGCTATGCGGTCCCGGCCGCGATGGGAGCCAAGGCCGGGCAGCCGGACCGTACGGTCTGGGCGATCGACGGCGACGGCTGCTTCCAGATGACCAATCAGGAGCTCACCACCTGCGCCCTGAACAACATCCCGATCAAGGTCGCCATCATCAACAACGGCGCCCTCGGGATGGTCCGCCAGTGGCAGACCCTGTTCTACAACCAGCGCTATTCCAACACCGTGCTGCACTCCGGCCCCGAGGCCGACGGCAAGCAGCCGAGCGCCGGCACCCGCGTCCCCGACTTCGTGAAGCTGTCGGAGGCGATGGGCTGCCACGCGATCCGCTGCGAGTCCCCGGACGACCTGGACAAGGTCATCCAGGAGGCCAACGAGATCAACGACCGTCCCGTGGTCGTCGACTTCATCGTCCACGAGGACGCGATGGTCTGGCCGATGGTCGCCGCCGGCACCTCGAACGACACGATCATGGCCGCCCGGGACGTCCGCCCCGACTTCGGCGACAACGAAGACGACTGAGCGAGCGAGACCGCAGAGACGAGAAGACAGAGAAGAGACACAGAGAAATGTCCAAGCACACGCTCTCGGTCCTGGTCGAGAACAAGCCCGGCGTCCTCGCCCGGATCACTGCCCTGTTCTCCCGCCGCGGCTTCAACATCGACTCCCTCGCGGTCGGTGTCACCGAGCACCCCGACATCTCCCGGATCACCATCGTGGTGAATGTCGAGGACCTGCCGCTCGAACAGGTCACCAAGCAGCTCAACAAGCTCGTCAACGTCCTGAAGATCGTCGAGCTCGAACCGGGCTCGGCCATTCAGCGGGAACTCGTTCTGGTGAAGGTCCGCGCCGACAACGAGACGCGCTCGCAGATCATCGAGATCGTTCATCTGTTCCGCGCCAAGACCGTGGACGTCTCCCCGGAGGCCGTCACCATCGAGGCCACCGGCGGCAGCGACAAGCTGGAGGCCATGCTCAAGATGCTGGAGCCGTTCGGCATCAAGGAGCTCGTCCAGTCCGGCACGATCGCGATCGGCCGGGGCGCCCGTTCGATCACCGACCGGTCGCTGCGCGCCCTGGACCGCTCCGCATAACTCGGGAAACGGGCGGCCGACGGTCTTCAGCCGCCCGTATTCCGAGACCCCCGGACTTTGCTGCCCTTTCCCGCCGTACGGTGGGACGCAACACCTGCACACAAGGAGAGAACCCAAAGTGGCCGAGCTGTTCTACGACGCTGACGCCGACCTGTCCATCATCCAGGGCCGCAAGGTCGCGGTCATCGGCTACGGCAGCCAGGGCCACGCCCACGCGCTGTCGCTGCGTGACTCGGGTGTCGACGTCCGTGTCGGTCTGCACGAGGGCTCCAAGTCCAAGGCGAAGGCCGAGGAGCAGGGCCTGCGCGTGGTGACGCCGTCGGAGGCCGCCGCCGAGGCCGACGTCATCATGATCCTGGTGCCGGACCCGATCCAGGCGAAGGTCTTCGAGGAGTCCATCAAGGACAACCTCAGCGACGGCGACGCCCTGTTCTTCGGCCACGGCCTGAACATCCGGTACGGCTTCATCAAGCCCCCGGCCGGCGTGGACGTCTGCATGGTCGCCCCCAAGGGCCCGGGCCACCTGGTGCGCCGCCAGTACGAGGAGGGCCGTGGCGTTCCGTGTATCGCGGCCGTGGAGCAGGACGCCTCCGGCAACGCGTTCGCGCTCGCGCTCTCGTACGCCAAGGGCATCGGCGGCACCCGCGCCGGCGTCATCAAGACCACCTTCACCGAGGAGACCGAGACCGACCTGTTCGGTGAGCAGGCCGTTCTCTGCGGTGGTACGGCCGCGCTGGTCAAGGCCGGTTTCGAGACGCTGACCGAGGCGGGCTACCAGCCCGAGATCGCGTACTTCGAGTGCCTGCACGAGCTGAAGCTGATTGTGGACCTCATGTACGAGGGCGGCCTGGAGAAGATGCGCTGGTCGGTCTCCGAGACCGCCGAGTGGGGCGACTACGTCACCGGCCCGCGGATCATCACGGACGCCACCAAGGCCGAGATGAAGAAGGTCCTCGCCGAGATCCAGGACGGCACGTTCGCCCAGCAGTGGATGGACGAGTACCACGGCGGCCTGAAGAAGTACAACGAGTACAAGACCCAGGACGAGAACCACCTCCTGGAGACCACGGGCAAGGAGCTGCGCAAGCTCATGAGCTGGGTCAATGACGACGAGGCGTAAGCCGTAGGCACGGGGCCGCAGTGAACCGCTGCGGCCCCTTTGCCGAACCTCCGGTAACCGCTTGTCCACGGCGCCGGCCACGGACGAGTGATCCTTCCGCGGAGGCGCAGGACGCCCCCCGCGACGCCACTACACTCTGCATTAGATACGCGTCAGGCCCACAGCGTCGTGCGTCTTCCACGCGGCTCCGGAGTGTCCGGAGGCCACTCCCTACCCCTCCACCGCATGCGGCCGTCGGGACGGCCGTCCGCATTGGACATGTGAGGACTCACGTGAGCTCGAAACCTGTCGTACTCATCGCTGAAGAGCTGTCGCCCGCCACGGTCGACGCCCTGGGCCCGGACTTCGAGATCAGGCACTGCAACGGAGCGGACCGAGCCGAGCTGCTCCCCGCCATCGCCGACGTCGACGCCATCCTGATCCGCTCCGCGACGAAGGTGGACGCCGAGGCCGTCGCCGCCGCGGGCAAGCTCAAGGTCGTCGCACGGGCCGGTGTCGGCCTGGACAACGTCGACGTCTCCGCCGCCACCAAGGCCGGCGTGATGGTCGTCAACGCGCCGACCTCGAACATCGTCACGGCCGCCGAGCTCGCCTGCGGCCTGCTCGTGGCCACCGCGCGCAACATCCCGCAGGCCAACTCCGCGCTCAAGAACGGCGAGTGGAAGCGCTCGAAGTACACGGGCGTCGAGCTGGCCGAGAAGACCCTCGGTGTCGTGGGGCTTGGCCGCATCGGTGCGCTCGTCGCGCAGCGCATGTCCGCCTTCGGCATGAGGGTCGTCGCGTACGACCCCTATGTGCAGCCCGCGCGGGCCGCGCAGATGGGCGTGAAGGTCGTGTCCCTCGACGAGCTGCTCGAGGTGTCGGACTTCATCACCGTGCACCTGCCCAAGACCCCGGAGACCGTGGGGCTCATCGGTGCCGAGGCGCTGCACAAGGTCAAGCCGTCGGTGCGGATCGTGAACGCCGCGCGCGGCGGGATCGTCGACGAGGCGGCGCTGTACTCGGCGCTCAAGGAGGGCCGCGTCGCCGGCGCGGGCCTCGACGTGTACGCGAAGGAGCCCTGCACGGACTCCCCGCTCTTCGAGCTCGACGAGGTCGTCTGCACCCCGCACCTCGGTGCCTCGACGGACGAGGCGCAGGAGAAGGCCGGTATCGCCGTCGCCAGGTCGGTGCGCCTCGCGCTCGCCGGTGAGCTCGTCCCGGACGCCGTGAACGTCCAGGGCGGTGTCATCGCCGAGGACGTCAAGCCGGGTCTGCCGCTCGCCGAGAACCTCGGCCGTATCTTCACCGCGCTCGCGGGCGAGGTCGCCGTCCGCCTCGATGTCGAGGTGTACGGCGAGATCACCCAGCACGACGTCAAGGTGCTCGAGCTCTCCGCGCTCAAGGGCGTGTTCGAGGACGTCGTCGACGAGACGGTGTCGTACGTGAACGCTCCGCTGTTCGCGCAGGAGCGCGGCGTGGAGGTCCGTCTGACCACGAGCTCGGAGTCCCCGGACCACCGCAACGTCGTCACGGTGCGCGGCACCCTCGGCGACGGCCAGGAGGTCTCGGTCTCCGGTACGCTCGCTGGCCCGAAGCACCACCAGAAGATCGTCGCGGTGGGCGAGTACGACGTGGACCTGGCGCTCGCCGACCACATGGTCGTCTTCAAGTACGTCGACCGCCCGGGCGTCGTCGGCACGCTCGGCCGCATCCTCGGCGAGGCAGGCATCAACATCGCCGGTATGCAGGTCGCCCGTACGGACCTGGGCGGCGAGGCACTGGCGGTCCTGACGGTGGACGACACGGTTCCGCAGCCCGTCCTGACCGAGCTGGCCGAGGAGATCGGCGCGACGTCGGCACGCTCGGTCAACCTGGTCTGAGGCTGCCCGGCCCCTGGGGGCTCCGCCCCCAGACCCCCGTGTCTGCCTAGCGGCCTCGTCCTCAAACGCCGGACGGGCTGGATCTTCCAGCCCGTCCGGCGTTTTTTGTGCGCCGCGCTCAGACGAGGGCCTTCTCGGGCTCGCACTCCGCGGCCCGCGCACGGACCCGCACCCGGCGCAGTGTCACCGACGCCAGGACCGCCGCGCCCAGCAGGAGCACCGCCCCGGCGACCGCGGTCGCCTGCATTCCGCTGGTGAAGGCCTCGCGGGCCGTCGTCACGAGGGCGTCGCCCGTGCGGCCCGGCAGGTGCCGGGCCACATCGAGCGCGGCGCCGAGTGTCTCGTGGGCCGGGGCGGGTGCCGAGGCTGGGATCTCGTGGCGGTACACGGCCGTGCCGATGGAGCCGAGGATCGCCATGCCCAGCGCACCGCCGAACTCCGCACCGGTCTCCAGGACCGAGGAGGCGGTGCCGGCCTTCTCGACCGGTACGGTGCCCAGTGCCAGGTCCATCATCTGGGACATCACGGTGACGATCCCGGCGGCGATGACGCCCGCGCCGGCGAGCACCAGCCACAGCGAGTCCGTGCCGGCGGCGGTCAGCATCCCGTAACCGCAGGCCGCGATCACGAAGCCCCCGGCGACGACGTACGCCCGGTTCACGCCCCGCTGCACCAGCAGCGCGGCGACCGGCGCGGCGACCCCGACGAGCACGGTGGGCAGCAGGCCCCACAGCGCGGCCTCCATGGAGCTCTTGCCGAGCACGGACTGGAGGTACTGCGTGGTGAAGTACGCCGAGCCCATCATCGCGAACGACGCGAGCAGGTTCAGCGAGACGGCGGGCGCGAAGCCGCGGCCGCGGAAGAGCGCGGGCGGGATCATCGGTGACGCGACGGTGCGCTGGCGGTGGACGAAGAGCACGGCGAAGAACAGGCCGACGGTCACCGACGTCACGTACCGCACGTTCCAGCCCTCGGACGGGATCTCCTTGATGCCGTAGATCACCGGCAGCACCGCGGCCATGGACAGCGGCACGCTCAGCAGGTCGAAGCGGCCGGGCGCCGGGTTCCTGGACTCCGGGAGCAGGACCGGGCCGAGGGCCAGCAGGAGCACCATCGCGGGCAGGTTGACCAGGAAGACCGAGCCCCACCAGAAGTGCTCGACGAGGACGCCGCTCATCACCGAGCCGAGGGCGATGCCGGCCGTCATCACGCCCGACCACATCCCGACCGCCTTGGTTCGCTGCGCCGGGTCGTTGAACAGCGTGCGCACGATCGCCAGCGTCGACGGCATCAGCGTCGCACCGCCGATGCCGAGCACCGCGCGGGCCGCTATCAGCGTTTCGGCGCTGTTCGCGTACGCCGCCACCAGTGAGGCGGCGCCGAACGCCGCGGCGCCGATCAGGAGCAGCCTGCGGCGCCCGATGCGGTCGCCGAGCGAGCCCATCGTCATCAGCAGTCCGGCGAGTACGAACGCGTAGATGTCGAAGATCCACAGCTGCTGCGTACCGCTCGGCTCCAGGTCCGCACTGATCGCCGGGATCGCGAAGTAGAGGACGGAGACGTCCATGGAGACCAGGAGCAGCGGCAGCATCAGGACGCCGAGCGCGGTCCATTCGCGGCGTCCGGCACGGGGTGCGGGGGCTGTGGTCGCGCCCTTCGGATTCGTCATGCCGAGGAATGTACGCACGTCTAGGACGCTTGTCTAGTACGAGCGTTTAAGACGTGCGTTCAATACGTACGTCTAGGACGGTTGTCTGTCGCGGAGGTACGCTGCCCGCATGGGACACCGTGAGGATCTGCTCGAAGGCGCCAAGCGCTGCCTGCTGGAGAAGGGCTTCGTACGCACGACGGCGCGCGACATCGTCAAGGAGTCGGGCACCAACCTGGCGTCGATCGGCTACCACTACGGGTCGAAGGACGCGCTGCTCGCGGAGGCGTATGTCTCGCTCGTCGAGGACCTCTCCGACGACTTCGACGCCGGCGGGCAGGCCGTCACCAGCACGGAGCCGGGCTCACTGGAGCGGTTCCACGAGGTGTGGTCGAACATCATCGGCACCATGCGGAAGCCCGGCTCGCCGTGGCACCTCAGCATGGAGGTCCTGGCCATGGGCGACAAGCTGCCCGGGGTGCGCGATCATCTGGCCGTGGCGCAGCGCGAAGCGGCGCGCGGCATCATCCCGCTGCTCATGGGAGGCCGGGAGGAGGACGTCTCCGAGGAGGAGGTCGACACCCTGGGCAAGTTCTATCTGACCCTGATGAACGGGCTCATCGCCCAGTGGACCTTCGACCCCGAGACCGCGACCAGTGCCGACGAACTCACCGATGGCCTGCGGCGGGTCATCGCGGCGGGGACGGCAACGCCACAGGAGCCGTCCTGACGATCCTGCCCTCGCGCATCTCCGCGACACGGTCGCAGGAGTGGCGTACGAGCCCCATGTCATGGCAGATGAACAGGTAGCCGAGGCCGAGGCGCTCCTGCAGCTCGGCCAGGAGGTTGAGGATGCCCGCGCGCAGGGACGGATCGAGCGCGGAGACCGGTTCGTCGAGGACCAGGAGCTTCGGCTCGCAGGCCAACGCGCGGGCGATACCGGCACGTTGGCACTGCCCGCCGGAGAGCTCGTGCGGGCGACGGTCGCCGTGGGACGGGTCCAGGCCGACCCGCTCCAGCAGCTCCGCCACCCGGGCGGGGCCGGTCGTTCGGTCCCAACTCCCCTGTACGCGCAGGGGTTCCGCGATGGCGTCGCTGATCTTGTGTCGGGGGCTGAGCGATCCGTAGGGGTCCTGGAAGACGGGTTGGAGGGCGGGCCTGAGCGGCCGCAGCCGACGCTCGTCCAGTGCGGTCAACTCCTGTCCCTCGAACCACACTTCACCGGCGTCGGGGCGGCGCAGCTGCAGTACGGCCATGGCGGTGGAGGACTTGCCGCAGCCCGAGGGCCCGATGAGCCCGAGCGTCTCGCCGGGGTCGATGGTGAAGGAGACGTGGTCCACGGCGGTGCGCAGGCCGTGGCGTACGACGAGTTCGCGTACCTCCAGGAGGGGGCTCACAGGGACTCCAGGAACAACTCGGCGGGGTCGTCGGGCAGTTCGCGCCAGCGGTGGCAGGCGACGGTGCGGCCGTCGTGGGTCTGCGGTTCGGGCTGCTCCGTACGACAGCGGGTGGCGTCCGCCAAGGGGCAGCGGGGGGCGAAGGCGCAGCCGGGTGGGAGGTTGGTGGGGGCGGGGGGTGCGCCTGCGATGGCCGGCAGCCGGGCGCTCCGCGGGAAGCGCTCCGCGGGAAGCGCGGTAAGAAAACTGCGGGCCGTCTGTGGCTGGTCGCGCCGTTCCCCGCGCCCCTGACGGGGCACGGATGCCAGCAGCCCTGCTGTGTACGGCGCCCGAGGTCGCGCGAACACCTCCTCCACAGGGCCCGCCTCGACCAGCCGGCCCGCGTACATGACCAGCATCCGGTCGGCGTGTTCGCGGACCGTGGCGAGGTCGTGTGTGACCAGGACGAGGGCGGTTCCCGCGGCCTCCGTTCGGCGGGCCAGTAGGTCGAGCACCTGCCGCCGCGTCTCCGGATCCTGCGCGGTGGTGGGCTCGTCGGCGACGACGAGGTCCGGCTGGTGGAGCATCGCCATGGCGATCACGGCTCGTTGCCGCATGCCGCCGGAGAACTCGTGCGGATGGGCGCGTGCCCGGTCCGCCGGGATGCCGACCTCCTCCAGCGCCGCCACCGCCCTCGCCCGCGCCTCCTTTCGGGACGTCCGGTCCACGGACCGTACGGCGGCGGCGAGTTGGTCGGCGACGCGGTGTACGGGGGAGAGCGCCGAGAGGGCGTCCTGGGGGACGAGGGCGACGCGGCGGCCCCACAGGGCGGTGCGTACGGAGCGCGGGGCGCCGACGAGTTCGTCCGAGCCGAGCCGTACGCTCCCCGTGACCGTGGCCCCGCGCGGCGGCATGCCCAGAAGTGCCCGCGCCGTCAGTGACTTTCCGGCGCCCGACTCGCCGGCCACGGCGAGGACCTCACCCTCGTGCACGTCGAAGGAGAGGCCCCGTACCGCTTCGACGGCGCCGAACGAGATGCGCAGGTCCCGTACGGAGAGGAGAGGATCGGTGCGCGGGAGTTCGCTGCTCAATGGAGTGCCTCCTTGCGGGAACGACGCGCGGCAAAAGCGAAGGCGAAGGTGAACCGGCCACGCACCGAAGCGGCCCGGGTGGCGCCGCCCTCCGCGTACGCCCCCGCTGACACCGCGAGCCCCGCCAGCAGCGCCAGCGCGACCGCCGGAGCCAGGGCCGCCCACGGGGCGCGCTCCACGTACGCGCGGGACTCGTCCAGCAGGAGACCCCACTCCGGGGCGGGCGGCTGGGCGCCGAGGCCGAGAAAGCCGAGGGAGGCGAGGGCCAGGGCGATGCCCGGGAGGCGCAGAAGGGCGTGACGGGTGACCGGGGCCGCCACGGAGGGCAGAACGTGCCGGGTGAGGATCCACCACGGGGTGGCGCCGATGGCGCGTTGGGCGGTCAGGAACGTCGAGGCGCGCACCTCCTGGACGAGCGCCGCCGCGTGGGCCGACAGCGCCGGCCAGGAGATCACGGCCACCGCGAGCGCCGCGCCGCCCGTGCCGGGCCCCACGACCGCAGCGACCAGGATGCCGACGATGACCGGCGGCAGGGCATTGGCGATGTCCGAGGCCCCGGCCGCCACGGACGGCAGGAATCCCAGCGCGAGCGCCAGGACCAGGCCGATCAGGCAGACCGCGGCGGCGGTGCCGACCGTCGACGCCGCGCCGTGCCCCAGCCGGGCCAGCACGTCACGGCCGAGCCCGTCGGTGCCGAGCGGGTACGCCCAGGACGGTGCCCGGAGGCGGGCGGTCGTGTCGACGGTGTACGGGTCGCGCAGCAGCCCCCAGCCGATACAGGTCAGCAGGACCGCCCCGAGCACCACGGGAACGGCCGGATGCGCGCGGACCGGGCGGGCCGCGGGCAGCGTCAGACCCGCGTCCCGCAGCGCCGGGCCCAGCAGACGGCGCCGTACGAGCGCCGCCAGCGCACCCGTGAGCAGTCCCAGCATGAGCAGCGCGAGAACGGCCCCCTGGAGCAGCGGCAGGTCCTGCGACTTGGCCGCCCCCAACGCCGCACGCCCGATGCCGGGCACCGCGAACACCGTCTCCACGGCGACCGCGCCGCCCGTCAGACCGACGGCGACCATGCCGAACTGCGGTACCAGCGGCGGCAGTACGCGACGGAGGGCGGCCGCCGAGATGCGTGCCTCGTGCACCCCGGCGCCGCGCCACAGCTCCACCCAGCGCTCCTCGAGGACGGCGGGCAGCGCGTCGGCGACCAGGCGGCCGAGCAGTCCTCCCGCGGGCACGCCGAGGGCCAGCGCGGGCAGCACCAGGTACGCGGGGCCCTGCCAGCCGGCCGTCGGCAGCCAGCCGAGCCAGACCCCGCACACCAGCAGCGCGACCGTGGCGAGCAGGAATTCGGGGACCGCCGCGAGCATGGCGGCGAACGCGCCGCCCGACCCCCGGCCGCGGACCAGCACGGGGGCCACCAGGGCGCTGGTCACCAGCAGCGCCACGCCGAGAGCCGCGCCCATCAGGGACAGGGACACCTGGAGCCCGGCGACGACCGACGGCAGCACGTCGGTTCCCGACACCCAGGAGATGCCGAGGTCGCCGCGGAGCAGCCCGGAGGCCCAGCTCCCCAGCAGGGACAGGGGGCCCGCGTCCAGGCCGAGGTCCGCGCGGATCGAGGCCAGCGCCTCCGCCGTCGCCTCCTGCTCGGCCGACCGGGCGCGCAGCACGGTGAGCGCGGGGTCGCGGCCGGAGAGCCAGGGGAGCAGCCCGACGGTGCTGAGTACGGCGGCCAGGCAGCCGATCCGGGTGAGACCGGCCCGGCCGCCCGGTGTCCGCACCGGTGTCAACAGGCGTGCCACGAACGTCACTTGACGTAGGTGTCCGTCGTGATCAGCTCACGCTCGCGCGGGTCGTGCGCCACGTCCGCCACGCCGGCCGCGTCGCCCTGGATGACCCGCTCGTGCAGCATCGGCACGGCGGCGTCGGTGGCCAGCACCGCGGCCTCCGCGTCGATCACGGCCTTCCGGCGTGCCTCACCGGTCTTCGTCGCGGCGGCCTTCTCCAGGGCCGCGTCGACGGTGTCGTCGGACAGCTGGGAGATGTTGAAGGAGCCCTTGGACCCGAAGTCGCTGTAGAGGTAGGCGGCGGGGTCGCCGGAGTCGAGGACGGTCGCCCGGGACAGGATGAACGCGTCGAACTCGCCCGCCAGCGCGTCGGATTCGATGTTCGCGTACTCGCGCACGTCCAGCTTCACCTTGAACCCGGCCTTCTGGAGCCGCTGTTGCAGCGTCTGGGCCACCTCGGGCAGCTCGGCGCGGTCTGTGAACGTACCGATGGTGATGGTCTGCCCGTCCGGAGCGCCGGCCTTGGCGCGCCGTACGGGCGAGCGCAGGTCGGCGGCCCAGGGCAGCGCGGGCCCGAGCAGCCCTGCGGCGACATCGGCACGGCCCTCGTACACGCCCTTGACGATCGACTCGGCGTCGATGGCCTCACGGGCCGCGGCGCGCAGTGAGGCGTCCTTGAAGGGCCCGTTCTCCGTGTTCAGGTAGAGGGTGTTGGTGCGTGGCATCGGGACCTCGGTGATCTGGTCCTCGTCGAGCAGCGCGGCCTGCGAGACCGGCACGGCCTCGACGATGTCGGCCTCGCCGCTGCGCAGGGCGGCCGCGCGGGCGGTGCCGTCCGGCACGAACTTCACGTCGACACCGGGGGACTTGGCCTTGCCGCCCCAGTACTCGTCGTAGCGGTCGAGCGACGCGGAAGCCGTGCCGTTCACCTTCGTCAGCTCGAAGGGGCCGGTTCCGGTGCCGACGGGGCTGACCGTCTTTCCCGCGTACGCCTTGGCCGCCAGGATCGACAGCTGCGGCGAGCTCAGTCGCTGCGGGACGAGCGGGTCCTCGGTGGCGGTGGTGACGGCGACCGAGTCGCCCTCGGCCCGCACTGTCAGGTCCACGCCGTCGAGGATGCGGGGCTTGGGGGCGGCGGTGGCGGCCTCGGTGAGCGATCGCACGACGGTTTCGGCGGTGAGCTTCGTACCGTCGTGGAAGGTGACGCCGTCCCGTATCTCGAAGGTCCAGGTCCGGCCGCTCTGCTGCCACTTGGTGGCGAGGGCCGGTTCGGCGTCGCCGTCCGCGTCGAGTCTGACGAGCGTCTCGGCGGTCGACCAGCGGGACAGTTTGAACGCGTCGTCGGACAGCGGTGAGAGTCCGGAGCGCGGCGGATTCATCATCGCGACACGGATGCGCTTCTCGCCGCCCTCCGAGGAGCCGTCCGAAGCGGCTCCCGAGAAGCAGCCGGTGAGCAGGGCGGAGGCCGCGGCGACCGCGGAGAGGGGGACGAGGCGGGCGGGCAGACGCACGGGACCCTCCGGGTAAAGGGGTGGTCAAAAGGATGCGTGCCAGACCGTAGCATGATGACAATCGTTTTCAGTAATGCGTTCTCAGTAACGTGCGCCGAATCCTCAGAGGCGGTGCGCCTTCAGGGCCATGTGCAGGAGCAGGCGGTCCTCGCCGTCGTCCAGGTCCAGCCCGGTGAGCCGCTCCACGCGGGACAGGCGGTAGTAGAGCGTCTGCCGGTGGATGCCCAGATGGGCCGCCGTGCGGCCCGCCTGGCCCGCGCAGTCGAGGAAGGTCTCGGCGGTGCGGGCCAGTTCGCGGTGGGCGGGGGCCAGCAGGGGGACCACGGCGGAGTCGTGGGCGGACTCGGCGGGGAGCGCCGTCAGCAGGCGGAACGGACCGATGGACGACCACTCGGCCACCGGCCCGAACCGGGAGTCGGCCAGGGCCGCACGGGCGGCGGCCGACGCCTCCTGCCAGGCGGTACCCAGCTCGCCGAGACCGCTGCGCGGCGCGGCGATCCCCGCGGCGTGCCCGACTCCGGCCGGCCGCGCACCGCCCTCCGCCTCCTTCAGCAGCCGCGAAGCCGCCGACGTCGCCGGTGCCAGCACGGTCGACGCACGCAGCCGTACCAGCAGGGCCAGGCTCTGGCCCTCGGTGCGCCACGGAACCGTGCACAGGGCCGTCGCTCCCGGGAGCGCACGGACCGAAGGGGCGTCGTCCGGATCGGCGGAGGGCCAGGGGGTCACGCAGACCACCGTGTGGAGGCCTTCGCCGCGTACGCCGAGTGCCGTACGGAATTCGGCCACCGCCATGTCGCGTTGCCAGCCGCGCTCGGCGGTCAGCACGGCACGCAGTTCGCGCGTCAGGTCCGCGCCCGCCTGTGCCTCGTCCGCGAGGAGGTCGCCGATGCGGGAGGTGACCTCCATGGCGGCGGCGAGCTGGGGCTCGCCGGGCCCCGGGTCGTCGGCGAGGAGCCACACGTAACCGAGGACGAGTCCCCGATGGCGTACCGGAAGGCAGATGCGTCCCCGGTAGACACCGGCCTCGGGGGTGGGCGGGATACGGACCGGGCCGGTGGCGCGGGTGATGCCGAAGCTCTCGAACCAGGTGCGGACCGCGGCCGTGGAGCGGCGCGTGAGGATCGAGCGGGTGCGTACGGGGTCGAGGGCGGACTCGTCGATCTCGCTGTCGCTGTCGTACGCGCCGAAGGCGATCAGCTCGAAGTCCCGGTTCTCCAGCGTCGCGGGAGCGCCGAGCAGCTGCGAGATCTCGTCGACCAGTTCCTGGTAATCGCCTTCCACTCGGGCATTCTCGCGCATTTTCCGTGGCCTTCATACAGATGTCTGAGATCCAGTGCACGGATGCGTGACAGCTGTCGATGGCCGACGATCAGATGGATCCTTAAGTTTCACGGTGGTTCTCCGCGCCGTCACCGGATCGATCACCCCGAATCGTTCGGTTTCGGCTCCCCTGCTCCTCGTCTGTGGAGGTTGCCCCGTGCTGGGTCCCGTGATTCTCGCCGCGTCGCGCAGCGACGCGATGCGCCGCCTGGTGTCGGCAGCCCCCGTGACCAAGCCGGTCGTCGAACGGTTCATCGCCGGCGAGACGGTCGACGAGGTCGTACCGGTCGTCAAGCACCTCACCGACGGCGGCCTCGAGGTCAGCCTGGACGTGGTCGGCGAGGACATCACCACCCCCGAACGGTCCACCGCGGCGCGTGACGCGTACCTGGAGCTGATCGAGCGCCTCGAAGGCCTGGGCCTGGGCGAGCGGGCCGAGATGTCGGTCAAACTGTCGCTGTTCGGCCAGGCCCTCCCCGGCGGCCACGAACTGGCGCTCGCCAACGTCCGTCCGGTCGTCGAGGCCGCCGCCCGCATCGGCACCACCGTCACGCTGGACGCGGAGGACCACACCACCCTCGACTCGATGTTCGCCATCCACGAGGAGCTGCGGAAGGACTTCCCGGAGACCGGCTGTGTGATCCAGGCCTACCTCTTCCGCACCGAGGACGACGCCCGACGCCTTGCCGCGGCCGGCAGCCGCGTGCGTATCGTGAAAGGGGCGTACAAGGAGCCCGCGTCGGTCGCGTACCAGGACAAGGCCGAGACCGACAAGGCGTACGTCCGCATCCTCAAGATCCTCATGGAGGGTGAGGGGTACCCGATGATCGGGTCCCACGACCCGCGGCTCATCGCCATCACCCAGGAGCTGGCCCGGCGCGCGGGACGCAAGCTGCACGAGTACGAGTTCCAGATGCTGTACGGCATCCGCGGCGAGGAGCAGGCCCGGCTCGCCGCCGAGGGTCACCGCGTGCGCGTCTACACCGCGTACGGCACCGACTGGTACGGCTATTTCATGCGGCGTCTGGCAGAAAAGCCCGCCAACCTGCTGTTCTTCGCCCGCTCGCTGATCACCAAGAACTGATCACCAAGAACCGACCCAGGGCCGAGCCCTCTCGCCCACGAAGGAGTTCCGAGACCCATGGACGCTGTGACCCAGGTCCCCGCCCCGGTCAACGAGCCGGTGCACGGCTACGCCCCCGGCTCGCCCGAGCGCGCCCGCCTCGAGGCGAAGCTCAAGGAGCTGTCCGAGAACCCCATCGACCTGCCTTGTACCATCGGCGGCGAGCACCGCATGGGGGGCGGCGACCGCTTCGACGTGGTCCAGCCGCACAACCACAAGGCCCGCCTCGGTACGTACGGGAACGCCACGGAGCAGGACGCGCAGGACGCGATCGACGCCGCGCTCGCCGCCGCCCCGGCCTGGCGTGCGATGTCCTTCGACGACCGTGCCGCGATCATCCTGCGCGCCGCCGAGCTGCTGTCCACGACGTGGCGCGAGACGCTGGCCGCCTCCACCATGCTCGGCCAGTCGAAGACCGCCCAGCAGGCCGAGATCGACACTCCCTGCGAGCTGATCGACTTCTGGCGCTTCAACGTCAAGTACGCCCGTGACCTGCTCGCCGAGCAGCCGCCGGCCAACTCCACCGGCGTCTGGAACCGCCTCGACCACCGCCCGCTCGAGGGCTTCGTCTACGCGATCACCCCGTTCAACTTCTCGGCGATCGCCGGCAACCTGCCGACCGCACCCGCCCTCATGGGCAACGTCGTGGTGTGGAAGCCGTCCCCGACGCAGACCCACGCCGCCGTGCTGCTCATGCGGCTGCTGGAGGAGGCGGGCCTGCCCAAGGGCGTCATCAACCTGGTGACGGGCGACGGTCTGGCCGTCTCCGAGGTCGCCCTGAACCACCGTGACCTCGCGGGCATCCACTTCACCGGCTCCACCAAGACCTTCCAGCACCTGTGGAAGACGGTCGGCCAGAACATCGAGAAGTACCGCACCTACCCGCGCCTGGTCGGTGAGACCGGCGGCAAGGACTTCCTCGTCGCGCACCCGAGCGCCGACCGCGCGGTCCTCAAGACCGCGCTGACCCGGGGTGCCTTCGAGTACCAGGGCCAGAAGTGCTCCGCGACCTCCCGCGCGTACATCCCGGCGTCCATCTGGAACTCCGGCTTCAAGGACGAGTTCGCGGCCGAGGTCGAGGGCCTCGCCATGGGTGACGTCACGGATCTGTCGAACTTCGTCGGCGCCGTGATCGACGAGCGCGCCTTCGCGAAGAACAAGGCGGCGATCGACCGTGCCGCCGGGGACCCGAGCTGCACGATCGTCGCGGGCGGCACGTACGACGACTCCGTGGGCTACTTCGTCCGCCCGACCGTCGTCGAGTGCTCCGACCCGGCCAACGAGGTCTTCACGACGGAGTACTTCGGCCCGTTCCTCGCCGTGCACGTCTACGACGACGAGAAGTACGAGGAGACGCTGACCCAGATGGAGTCGGTGTCCGACTACGCGCTGACGGGCGCGGTCATCGCGAACGACCGCGCGGCCGCCGCGTACACGGCGGAGAAACTGCGCTACGCCGCGGGCAACTTCTACATCAACGACAAGTCCACCGGCGCCGTCGTCGGCCAGCAGCCCTTCGGCGGCGGCCGCAACTCCGGCACCTGCGACAAGGCCGGCGCGCCCCAGAACCTGCAGCGCTGGACCCTGACCCGCGCGATCAAGGAGACCCTGGTCCCGCCGACCGACTACCCGTACCCGCACATGGGCTGACGTCCGTCGGTCACCCTCCCCCCGGCCGAACAGCAGCCCCCGCTCCGGAATCCCGGAGCGGGGGCTGCCGCGTTGCTCTTGTTCAGCGGTCGCAGCTCGTGCGGCCCGCGTACCAGCGGCAGGCGAGCGCGGCGAAGCCGCCGTCCGCCACCACCGGCACGGTGAGGGTGTCGCCGCCGCGGACCACGTGCGGCGCGCGGACCAGGCCCGACGGGCCGTCGGTCACGGTCTCGACGAGCCACTTGCCCGCGCCGAGACGCATCGGTACGTCCACGTCCTGGGCCGCCCCGGCGAACGTGCCGCCGATGAACCAGCGGCCGTCGGGCGCTTTGCGGGCGAGCACCGCGGAGCGGCCCGGGTCGCCGGTGAGCAGGCGGGTCTCCTCCCAGCCGGTGGGGAGTTGCTCCAGGTAGCGGCGGGCCTCGGGGCGGGCGTCGTACGACTCCGGAGTGCCGGCGAGGTTCTGGATGCCGGACTCGTAGAGGACGGTCAGGCCCAACTCACCCGCGTCCGACTGGACGTTGGGGCGGTACGGGCGGTGGAAGGCGCCCGGGGTGAAGTCCATGGAGCCGATGACGTTGCGGGTGAAGGGCAGCGCGGCCAGCTGCACCGCCGTGTTGTTCCGCTTCTCCTCGCCGCCGACGCCCTCCATCGTCATGACATGCGGCCAGGTCCGCTGGATGCCCTTGGGGATCGTCGAGCCATGGAAGTTGACCATGAGGTGGTGCTTGGCGGTGTCCTCCAGTGCGTCGTCGTACCAGCGCATCCGCTCCTGCGACTCCGAGTCCATGAAGTCGATCTTGACGCCCTTGACGCCCCAACGCTCCAGTGTGGACAGCCACTTCTCGCGTTCGACGGGGTCGGTGAGCAGGGTGTAGTGGAGCCAGACCTGGATGTCGACGCCGCGTTCCTTGCCGTAGCGCACGAGCTCGGGCATCCAGCTGTTCGTCTGCCAGTCGGGGTCGATGACGTCCCACTCGCCGGGCTTGTAGTACCAGCCCGCGTCGACGACTTCGTACGGCCAGCCGCGGTCCGCCGCGTAGTCGACGTACTTCTTCTGGGCCTGAAGGCTCTGCCCCGCCTCCTTGCCGCCCGCGAGCCAGGTCCACAGCGCCGGGCCCGGCTTGACCCAGGAGGTGTCGCGGACACGGGACTTGGGGGCGAGGTCGTCGGTGAACGTCGACTCGGTGACGGTCGCCAGATCACCGGTGATCACCGCGCGCCAGGGGGTGCTGAGGGAACCGGACACCTGGATCGGCTCGTCGTTCCACGGACTCACGCCGAACGTCGGCGAGTCGGCCGCGTGCGTGAGGTGGGAGCCGGCGTAGCTGCCGTTCAGGTCCGACTCGGCGACCAGGGCGTAGCCGCCGTCCGTCTTGAAGAGGGCCTGCATCGAGTATGTGCCGGCCGGTACCGCGGCCGCCGACTGGTAGCGGACGAAGGGGAGTTCGTTGTCCTTGCGGTAGGCGCTGATGACGGGCTCGGCGGTGGTGGGAAGGGTGAAGGCGGAGGCCTCGCGTACGACGTCGCCGTGATCGTCCGGCAGGACGTAGCGATACGCGACGCCGTCCGGGGCGACGCGGGTCAGCAGGTCGAGCCGGTCGCCGTCGGCCGTACGGAAGCGGAAGCGCGACTCGGTCATCCGGACCAGCCGCTCGTGGGACTTGCCGGTGGGAACGGTGTAGCGCTCGCTGATCGCGCGGTCGGTGCGGCCGGTGAAGGTCAAGTCCTTGGAGAAGTCGGCCTGTTCGGTGACGAGGCCGAGTGGTGACGGTTCCAGGACCGTGCGGTCGCCGCGTCTGACGGCGAGGGTCGGGGTGCCGTCGGCCGGGTCGAGGGCGACCACGGCTGTGGGGGAGCCGTTCGGGCCGCGTACCTCCCAGGATGCGGGGGCCGCGGGTGACTCGGCGTGGGCGGGAAGCGTCGCCGCGGTGGTGGCGAGAAGTGCCGAGCAGAGCATTGACACGATGGTGCGGGCCCGGGGTTGGACCGCCATGTGGAACCCCTCCTGTCGCAGACATCCGATGACTGTGAGGGTGGAGGGGCTCTTGAGGGGTGTCAAGAAGTCTGGCAGCATCAGACATCGGATTGCTGATGAACGGTTCAGTAAGTGTTCAGCGGCTGCCGAGTAGGTGGGGAGTGGGGAGTTCGGCGGGCCCGGATTCCCTGCCACCCCGGCAGCGGCGCATGCCCCGGGGAAGGCCGCGGGGAATACTGGGCCGATGTCCATCCGTCTGCGCACCGCCCATACGGCGGATCTCGCTCCCGCCGAACTCCGCGCCGTCCGCGGCCTCTTGGACGATGCGTTCGAGGGGGACTTCAGCGACCAGGACTGGGACCACACCCTCGGCGGCATCCATGCCCTCGTCCACGACGACACCGGTCTCGTCGCGCACGGCGCGGTGATCCAGCGCCGCGTTCTGCATCACGGCCGTTCCCTGCGCACCGGTTACGTCGAGGGCGTCGCCGTCCGCGCCGACAGCCGGCGCCGGGGACTCGGCGGCCGGGTGATGGCCGCTCTTGAACGGGTGATCGACGGGGCGTACGCACTCGGCGCGCTCTCCGCAACGGACGAGGGCGGGGGCCTTTATGCGGCGCGCGGCTGGCAGCGCTGGCCGGGCCGGGTCCACGTCCTCGGTCCCGACGGGATCGTGCGCCTCCCGGAAGAGGAAGGCGCCACTTTCGTCCGCCCAGCCTCAACAGGCACTCTGGACCCCCTTTATGACCTGATTTTCGACTGGCGCGACGGCGACGTGCTCTGAGCGCGCAGGCTATTACCGCAGGTCAGAGCGGTGTGACCTGGTGCACCGTCTCAGATAGTAGGAAGCCCAAGTAATTGTGGAGACAGGCGCCCCGTCCTCGCTTAGCTTTGTAGGAGCCGAACGTCTCGCTCGACCAAGCGAATGGCGGTCGTGAGCCGGAGCCCTAGGCAGGCAACCCCTGCGGCGCCGCTCCCCGCCCCATCCGGCGTCTCGTAACCCGTCCGCACTCCCTGCTGTGAAGAAGGAGTCGATCCCCCATGGCCGAGACGACCGTCCGCCGAGTCCGTCGCGTGTCCCGTACGAGCGAGTCCGACCGCAAGAACGCCGCCGCTGCCCTGCAGCGCGCCCTCGACCGCAGGGACAACGGCGGCGCGACGGGCCACTGAGCCCGGGCCCGCCCGCCCCCCTCCTGCACCCGCCGAGCCGGGCGCGGCCGCTCATCGGCCGCGCCGCACCTCGAAGTGGTCGATGCGCTTGCCGTTCTGTGCGAGCGCCGACACCTTCAGTCGCGGAGCCGCACCGCCTACCGCCTCCACCGAGAGGAACGAGAAGCCGGTGTACCGCACCCGTGACCACTCCACCGTCTCCTCCCGCTGGTTCTTCGACTTGGTCCAGTGGAAGGACTCGACAGAGTCGCGGTCGTCGACGTGCCCCTCGTAGCTGTCCTTGACGCTCGCGGGGAAGGAGTAGAGCTCCTTGCCGCCCCCGCCGGCGGTGACGTACACGATCCCGTCCCGCGTGGGATTCGTCGACGCGCCGATCGGTACCGGCTTGCCGACCTGGCCGTTCTTGATGGCGTCGGTCCGCTCGTACGCGTGGTTGTGCCCGTTGATCACCAGATCCACCTGGTGTTTGGCGAACAGCGGCAGCCACTCGGCGCGGACACCGCCGTCGGACGCGTGGCGCGATGTCGAGTACGCGCAGTGGTGGAAGAAGACAACGATGAAGTCCACAGACTTCTCCGCCCGCAGCTCACCGAGCCGCTTCTCCAGCCATTTCGTCTGCTTCCCGTCCGTATAGCCCAAGTTGGCTGGGATCTCGTACGAAACGTCGTTCGCGTCCAGCGCCACGATGCCGACATTGCCATACGTGAACGAATAGACGCCCGGTGCCTTGTGCGGGTCGAAGCCGCTGTCCGGGAGGGACCAGCGGGCCACCTGGCCGCCGTACCCGTCCGGCGAGTACCACGCCTCCATGTCGTGGTTCCCGGTGGTCACCATCCACGGCACCGACTTCGCGACCACCTCGTTCTGCTTGAGGAACAGGTCCCAGAACCCGGGGTCGTAGGAGTCCGACTTCTCGCCGTGGCCGGTCGTCTCCGCGTAGCAGATGTCGCCCGCGTGGAGGTGGAAGGCGGGATTCTGACGCAGCAGCACATGGTCGTTGGTGAGCGCGTCCTTGCCGACACCCTGGTCGCCGAAGGCGGTGAACACGAACCGCTCCGGGTTCGCGGGTGCGGTACGGAAGGAGCCGATGGTGGACCGGTGCCGCGGCGAGGCCGGATCGAAGTCGTCGTGGCCGACGCCGTAGTAGTACGTCGTGTCGGGCTTCAGGCCGTCCAGCGCCGCGTGCACGTAGTACTGCTCGAAGGCCGGCCGGATCCCTTGGAGCGACGGGGTGTGGAGGTCACGGATCTCGGCATCGACCTTCCGGCTCAGGTCCTCGGGCCGCAGCCCCACCCGGGCGTACGGCTTCTTGACCGCGAGCGGCACCTGCCAGGAAATCCGCATCTGCGTCTTCGGGTCGGCGCCGAAGGCGAGATGGCGGCCGAAGGGGGCGACGACCGAACCGTTCACCCGATCGGTGGCCGTCGTGGCGGGTGCGGACGACCGCCTGTCAGTCGCCGTGCCCGACCCCGAGCAGCCGGTCAGCAGCCCGCCGGCCACCGCGCCCGCGGTCACCAGTGTCCGGCGCCGGGACAGCTTCGTGCGCAGGTATTCGTGCTGTTCCGCCATGGTCATACGGCGCGCGAGCTGCTCGGGGATGCCGAAGTCGGGTGTCTCCATGTCGATGAAGTTCCCAGTGAACCTCAACAGCCGCCAGTCGTAAGGGTGAACACAGGCCAACGGATTTGCGCCGCAGCGGCAACGTGGCGTCCACATCGCGGACGGACCGTGTCATCCCCTGGGACGGGGAGTAGGGTGCCGACATGTCTCGCAGCATCAATCTCGCAGTGATCCCCGGTGACGGCATCGGCCAGGAGGTCGTGGCCCAGGGGCTGAAGGTGCTCTCCGCCGTCCTTCCGCAGGATGTGAAGCTGGAGACCAAGGAGTTCGACTTCGGCGCCAGGCGTTACCACGCCACCGGTGAGACGCTCACCGACGCCGACCTGGACGCCCTCAAGAAGCACGACGCGATCCTGCTCGGCGCGATCGGCGACCCCTCGGTCCCGTCCGGCGTCCTGGAGCGCGGCTTCCTGCTGAAGCTCCGCTTCGCCTTCGACCACCACGTCAACCTGCGTCCGTCGAAGCTCCTTCCGGGTGTCGCCACTCCGCTCGCGGGACAGCCCGAGATCGACTTCGTCGTGGTCCGTGAGGGCACCGAGGGCCCCTACACCGGCAACGGCGGAACGATCCGCAAGGGCACCCCCCACGAGGTCGCCACCGAGGTGTCCGTCAACACGGCGTTCGGTGTCGAGCGGGTCGTCCGGGACGCGTTCGCCCGCGCCCAGGCCCGCCCGCGCAAGAAGCTGGCGCTGATCCACAAGAACAACGTGCTGACCTTCGCGGGTCACCTGTGGACGAACATCTTCAACAAGGTGGCCGCGGAGTTCCCCGAGGTCACCACCGAGTACATGCACGTGGACGCGGCGACGATCTACCTCGTCACGCAGCCCGAGCGCTTCGACGTGATCGTCACCGACAACCTCTTCGGCGACATCATCACCGACCTCGCCGCGGCCGTCTCCGGCGGCATCGGCGTCGCCGCCTCCGGCAACATCAACCCGAGCGGCGAGTTCCCGTCGATGTTCGAGCCGGTGCACGGCTCGGCGCCCGACATCGCGGGCCAGGGCAAGGCCGACCCCTCCGCCACCGTCCTGTCCGTCGCCCTCCTGCTGCGTCACCTCGGCTACGACTCCGAGGCCGGCCGCATCGAGGACGCCGTCTCCGCCGACCTCGCGGAGCGCGGCGCCACGCCCCGTACGACTGACGAAATCGGCGACGCGCTCGCCGCCCGAGTATCCGGCTGACCCGCCGGTTTTCACTCAAGCCGCCGGGTCGCTTCCGCACCCGGCGGCTTTTCCTGTGCGTCGCCGGGTGTCACCATCAAGCCCTGGGCCGCATTCACACCGTTTTCTGCCGTGCTCCGCTCGGGCGATAATCGAACGCGGAGCCGCCGAATGAGGGAATGCTCGGACGTCCTAGCACTGGCCACTCGCAGTGCCGGCGTGAGCGCGGCCCGTCACATACACACGGTGAAGGACAACCACTCATGACGACGCCCACGATCGAGCTCAAGCCCTCGGCACATCCGCTCTCCGACGCGGAGCGGGAGGCGATCCTCGCCAATCCCGGGTTCGGCCGCCACTTCACCGACCACATGGTGACGATCCGGTGGACCGAGGGCCGCGGCTGGCACGACGGCCAGCTCGTGCCGTACGGGCCGCTCTCCCTCGACCCGGCGACCAACGTCCTGCACTACGCGCAGGAGATCTTCGAGGGCCTCAAGGCGTACCGTCAGCCGGACGGCTCGGTCGCCACGTTCCGCCCCGACGCCAACGCCCGCCGCTTCCAGGCGTCCTCCCGCCGGCTCGCCATGCCGGAGCTGCCCGTCGAGACGTTCATCGAGGCGTGCGACGTGCTGGTCCAGCAGGACAAGGCGTGGGTGCCGGCGCACGGCGGTGAGGAGTCCCTCTATCTGCGCCCGTTCATGATCGCGACCGAGGTCGGTCTGGGAGTGAAGCCCGCGAACGAGTACCTGTTCATGGTCATCGCCTCCCCGGCCGGCGCGTACTTCCCGGGCGGCGTGAAGCCCGTCTCCATCTGGCTCTCCGAGGACCGCGTTCGCGCGGTCCCCGGCGGTATGGGCGACGCCAAGACCGGCGGCAACTACGCCGCGTCCCTGCTCGCGCAGGCCGAGGCCGCCGCGAAGGGCTGCGACCAGGTCTGCTACCTCGACGCCGTCGAGCACAAGTGGGTCGAGGAACTGGGCGGCATGAACCTGTACTTCGTGTACGGCGACAAGATCGTCACCCCCACTCTCACCGGCTCCCTGCTCGCGGGCATCACCCGCGACTCGCTCCTCTCGGTCGCCCGTGACCTCGGCTACGAGTCCGAGGAGGCCCGCGTCTCCATCGACCAGTGGCAGGCCGACTCCGCGAACGGCACCCTCACCGAGGTCTTCGCCTGCGGCACCGCCGCCGTCATCACACCCGTCGGCACGGTCAAGTGCAACGCGGGCGAGTGGCAGCAGAGTGGCGGTGAGCCCGGCGAGGTCACCGTGAAGCTGCGCGAGGCGCTCCTCGACATCCAGCGCGGCGTGAGCGAGGACAAGCACGGCTGGATGCACAACCTCGGCTGACGCCGTGCCCGGAACTCCGCGACAGCGCCGCTGTCGTGGAGTTCCGCTGTCGTGGAGTTCCGGCCGGACACTTGAACCCTCGCCCAGGTTGTACGTAATTCGACCGATTGACCCGTGCTCAGTGGTGCGTTTGCATCATGTGGGCTCTCGGCGCAGGGCCGGGGGACAGGCATTCACGGGGAAAACAGGGGGAAGCAAAGCATGTTAAGAACCATGCGGGGGGCGTCCGTCGCGGTGATCGCGGGGGCGATGGTCGCATCGGCGGCGATGTCGGCGGCTGCCGCGCCGCCGAAGGGGGACACCCAGCGGGTCAGCGTCTCCGCGAGCGGTGCGCAGGCGTCCGCGGAGTCGCGCGGCGGGTCGGTCAGCGGCGACGGCCGCTTCGTCGTGTTCGAATCGGACGCGGACAACCTGGTGCCGGGGGACACCAACGGACGTGTCGACGTCTTCCTGCGCGACCTGCGGCGCGACACCATCGAGCGGGTCAGTGTGCGCGACGACGGCAGTGAGTACACCTTCCTCGCGTACGCTCCGCGCATCAGCGCCGACGGCAGGTACGTGACCTTCAAGGCGGACACGGGCACGTTCGAGGACCACACCTTCTACTCCGGCGCCTTCCTCTGGGACCGGGTGAAGGACCGCACGGAGGTGGTGAGCCTCTCCGACGACGACAAGCCCGTCGCCGGTGCCTACGGTGACCCGCTGGTCAGCCGCGACGGCCGGTACGTGGCGTTCGTCGCCTCCCTCGAGGACAACGGCGACACGGGCAACGGCATGTGGGCCGGCATCTACCTGCGCGACCGCGAGAACGGCACCACCCGCCTGGTCAGCGTCACGGAGCCGCCCTCCGACGACGGGATCTCCTGGAGCATCGGCGGCTACACCATGAGTGCCGACGGCAGCCGCA
The DNA here is from genome assembly GCF_005786655.1 of Streptomyces montanus. Classification (NCBI taxonomy): domain Bacteria; kingdom Bacillati; phylum Actinomycetota; class Actinomycetes; order Kitasatosporales; family Streptomycetaceae; genus Streptomyces; species Streptomyces montanus. The sequence goes on along the minus strand of NZ_VBZC01000023.1, from coordinate 34,682 downwards.
TCGCGTACTACCTGACCCAGGTCAAGCCGGGCCTGAAGTCCGCCGTCTTCATCCACGACACCCGCAGCGGCCGCACGGAACGGTTCGACCAGTCGAACCAGGGTGCCGGCCTGCCGACGTTCAGCGGCAATGGCCGGTACGCGGCCTTCACCTCGCGCGCGAGCGATCTCGTGCCCGGGGACACCAACGAAAAGGCGGACATCTTCGTACGCGACCTGCGGAAGGGCACCGTCAAGCGGGTCTCCCTCAACGCAAGCGGCGAACAGACGGACACCGACTCCGGCTATCCGGTGATCAGCGAGGACGGCCGTCATGTCGTCTTCTACTCCCAGGCGACCGACCTCGTGAAGGGCGACACGGCCCGTGGCCCGCTCTTCATCCGAGACCTGCGCACCGGCGTCAACCAGCGGGTGAGCGTCGCCAAGGACGGCGGCGAGAGCGACTACCGGGGCTTCTCGACCGCCGCGGTGAACCGTGACGGACGGGTCGTGGCGTTCGAGTCGTGGGCCACCAACCTGGTGCCGGACGACACCAACGACACCCGCGACATCTTCGTGCGCCGCCTGCGCTGACCACCGGTCAGGTGCTCGCATCCTGAGACACCCGTGAGCGCGGGGGCGGTCTGTGCCAGACTGCCCCCGTGCTCTCGTTCGCCATGATTATTGGCAGCAGGCGCGCCGGTCCGCAGTGACCGCCACGTACGACCACGTACGGGCGGACACCGTCGTCCTCGACCCGCGCGCAGACCTCTCGCACCCGCGAGGGGTTTTTCTGTTTCCTGGCCCACCCACAGCCGGGACCGGAGCGCGAGGGACCATGGGGACGGTGGAGCCGGTCCTTCCGGTAGACCGAATCCGATACAGGAGCCACAAGAGATGACAGACGCAACCGACGAGAATCACCGCCCTTCTCACGTCGACGACGCCTTCCACGTCTTCGACACGACGCTGCGCGACGGTGCGCAGCGCGAGGGCATCAACCTCACTGTCGCGGACAAGCTGGCCATCGCACGGCACCTGGACGACTTCGGCGTCGGTTTCATCGAGGGCGGCTGGCCCGGCGCCAACCCGCGGGACACCGAGTTCTTCGCCCGTGCCCAGCAGGAGATCGCCTTCAAGCACGCGCAGCTGGTGGCCTTCGGTGCCACCCGCCGGGCCGGCGCCAAGGCGTCCGAGGACCCGCAGGTCAAGGCGCTCCTGGACGCGGGTGCTCCGGTGATCACCCTGGTCGCGAAGTCGCACGACCGGCATGTCGAGCTGGCTCTGCGTACGACGCTCGACGAGAACCTGGAGATGGTCCGCGACACGGTCTCCTACCTCCGCTCCCAGGGCCGCCGGGTGTTCGTCGACTGCGAGCACTTCTTCGACGGCTACCGGGCGAACCCGCAGTACGCGAAGTCGGTCGTGCGGGCCGCCTGGGAGGCGGGGGCCGACGTGGTCGTGCTCTGCGACACCAACGGCGGCATGCTGCCGGCGCAGGTCCAGGCGGTCGTCGCCACGGTCCTGGCCGACACGGGCGCCCGACTCGGCATCCACGCACAGGACGACACCGGCTGCGCGGTCGCCAACACGCTGGCCGCGGTGGACGCGGGCGCGACGCACGTCCAGTGCACGGCGAACGGCTACGGCGAGCGCGTCGGCAACTCGAACCTCTTCCCGGTCGTGGCGGCCCTGGAGCTGAAGTACGGCAAGAAGGTTCTCCCCGAGGGCGCGCTGAGCGAGATGACGCGCATCTCGCACGCGATCGCCGAGGTCGTGAACCTCACGCCCTCCACCCACGAGCCGTACGTCGGTGTCTCCGCCTTCGCCCACAAGGCGGGCCTGCACGCCTCCGCGATCAAGGTCGACCCGGACCTGTACCAGCACATCGACCCCGAGCAGGTCGGCAACACCATGCGGATGCTCGTCTCCGACATGGCGGGCCGGGCGTCGATCGAGCTGAAGGGCAAGGAACTCGGCATCGACCTCGGCGACGACCGCGAGCTGGTCGGCCGGGTCGTGGAGCGAGTGAAGGAGCGAGAGCTCAAGGGCTACACGTACGAGGCGGCGGACGCGTCCTTCGAGCTGCTGCTGCGGGCCGAGGTGGAGGGCAGGGTCCGCAAGTACTTCGAGGTGGAGTCCTGGCGGGCGATCGTCGAGGACCGCCCCGACGGCAGCCACGCCAACGAGGCCACGGTCAAGCTCTTCGCCAAGGGCGAGCGCATCGTCGCCACGGCGGAGGGCAACGGTCCCGTCAACGCGCTGGACCGCGCGCTGCGGGTGGCCCTCGAGAAGATCTACCCCCAGCTCGCCAAGCTGGACCTCGTCGACTACAAGGTCCGCATCCTCGAGGGCAAACACGGCACCCAGTCCACCACCCGCGTCCTCATCTCCACGTCCGACGGGGCGGGGGAGTGGTCGACGGTGGGAGTCGCGGAGAACGTGATCGCGGCGTCCTGGCAGGCCCTGGAGGACGCGTACACGTACGGTCTGCTGCGGGCCGGGGTGGAACCCGCCCAGTAACCCCCGGCGGCGCGCCCGCTCCTTCCACGCCGGAGAGCCAACGGCGGAGAGGCTGGAGAGGCTGGAGAGTCAACGCCGGAGAGGCTGGAGTTCGGCCTCTCCGGCGCCCATGACCCGGCCGTTGCGGTCCCGCCACGCGGCGCGGTGTGCGCGGGCCGTCGATTCGGCGCGGTGCACGGCCCTCGCGGGGACCGGCAGGCGGCACAGGGCGTCCAGGCTGTTCAGCATGCGCTCCGCGAAGCGGTGGCCCAGGGGAGTGAGGCGGCCGGAGGCCAGCACCACGTGCGTCGCCTCCCGGGCGCCCAGGCGCCAGCGGGCGAACTGGACCTGCGCGATGTGACGCAGCGTCGGGTCCGGCTCCGTCTCGCGGCGGCGATCCCAGAAACGGGCCACGCCCAGGTGCGCGTATGCCCCGTGGAAGAGCCCGAGCAGCGGCCGGGGGTCGGGGCGCCAGGGTGCGTAGAACCGCTCCCGTCCGCCCGGTTCGAACAGGTCGAAGAGGTGCAGCAGCGCAGCGAACTTGTTGTGCTGGATCTCGTGCGCCATCGTCACCGCGAACCCGGTCGCCGACCTCGGCAGGGACAGCGCCATGCATCCGAACGTCTCCGCGCTGCTTCCGCTCACGTTCCCCCGGCCGGGACTCGTCAGCGGTACCAGCAGCCGCGGTCCCGCCGCCAGCTCCGCGTACTGGTCCTCGTGGTCCGCGCGCAGCAGCCGGCAGGCCTCGCGCGCCACCGCGGTCCACCGGCTCACCTCATCGGCGCCGAGGCCCGCGCGGTACCGCGAGGCTTTCGGAAAGCACGGCTGGTCCAGGACGTCCAGCAGGAGCGGGGCGTCGTCGGCCAGGGTGGTCAGCAGATGCGCGCCCTGCCAGCGGCCCTCGCTGTGGTACGGCTGTCCGGGCACCGTCACAGGGCCGTCGGCGGGGGACGCTCCGGGCACCGTGATCCGGGCCCGGCCGGCTGCTTCGACGCACACCTCGGCCCGGTCACCGGGAACGGCGCCGGGGAAACGGGCCCGGCCGAGCGAAGGCAGAGCCACCGACGGCCCGTCCACCGGCCACTCCACCCGTTCCGGCAGGCCCGCGCGGACGACCGCCGCCGCGGCCAGCGCCGTGAACCAGCGCACGGGCGGCGGCTCTTGTGGCTCCCTCTGCGTCAGGCGGGCGAGCAGACCGACCAGGGCCGGCCCCGCCGACGGATGGGTCAGGACGGCCGCCGCCTCCCCGGGAGCCGCCCGCGCCGCGGCGGTGAACAGCCGCCATGCGTTCTCGGCCTCCTCGGCCACCGTGCCCCCGGCCTCCCGCGCGGCGGCCGTCACGGCGTACGCGCCGGCCAGACGTCTGCTGTGCTCGGAGCGGGCCAGCAGCCGCAGGGCCTGCGCCCCACCCGATCCCGCTGCGACCGCGTCGAACATCGCCCCCGGCATACGATGCGGCAACGGCGTCATACCACCTCCGAAGGCGTCGGTCGGTTGTCCTGCCACCGGTCGGGCTTCCGGCCCGGGGGCGCCAGGTCCGCGCTCAGCCGTCGCCGTACGCGTCCGATCAGCTCCGTCAGATCGGCGCAGTACACACTCGGGTTGGCGAAGCCGGTGTCGCGCCGGTAGCGGGTGGCGTAGTGGCCCCCGCCGCACACCTGGTGCAACGGGCAGGCCCTGCACCGCGCGCACAGCCCGTCGGCGCCCCACTGACGCGCCGCGACACCGGGGTGGCGCAGCAGCGCGTCGAAGGAGTGCCGCCACACGTCGAGCCCGGTGCCGGCGGCACCGTCGTACGCGGTGCGCAGCGTGTCGTCCTGGGTGAGAGAACCGTCCGTCTCCACCACCGCGTACCGCACGGGGGCCAGGCCCAGCGTCTCCGTCTGCGGGCGGGCACCGAGCAGAAGCACCATCAGGTTGTCGAGGAGCCGCACGCTGGTCTCCCTGGTCCGCGCCCCGTACCAGCGCTCGAAGACCGCCCACAGCCAGTCGGCGTACGGGGTGCGCCGCCCGCCCGGGTCCAGGCCCGGCGGCGGGGTGTGCCAATTGCCCAGCGGGAGAAGGAAGTCGATGGCCGACGGGTGGTGGGCGAGGAGTTCCTCGTAGGTGCGCACCGGGTCGTTGCGCAGGTCGACCGTGCACAGCAGCGTGCCTAACAGATGGCGGTAGCGCTCGCTCGCGAGGAGGCGCAGCGCCGCGTCCACCCGGGCGTGACTGCCGCGCCCGTCCGCGCCGCGCCGGTGCCGGTCGTGGGCGGCGCGCCCGCCATCGGTGCTCACTCCGAGGCGCAGGCCCAACTCACCCAACAGGTCGAGCCGTTCCTCGGTGAGACGCGTTCCGTTGGTCTGCAGGGCCAGATGCAGCCGTACTCCGCTGCCGACGGCCGCGCGCAGCACCCGGACCGTCCGTGCGAGTGCGCTGTCGCCGATGAGCAGGGGCTCGCCCCCGTGCAGGACCACGCCCGCCTCGTCCACCCCGTGTGCGGCCAGGTGTTCGGCGATCCGCCCGGCGGTGCGCTCCAGTGTCTCAGGGGCCATCGTGCGCGGCTGGGCGCGCCAACTCTGGTCGTGCGAGCGGTACATGTAGCAGTAGTCGCAGGCCAGGTCGCAGCGGCTGTGGACTTTCAGGACGAAGGAGTGGAACGGGTACGGCACCCAGCCCGCTGCCTGTCGTGCCCGCACGTCGGAGGCCCTCGGCCAGGGCGGCTCGGCATGGCGCAGTGGCGGTCGACTCATCCACTTCCCCCCGAAGGCGTACGCCAGGGACCTCGCCCTGCGGGGCCGGTGGCGCACTCTGTTCGACCAGTATTTGTTCGCCATAAGTCCAGCGTCAACATCACGAATGAGACAACGAAGGGCATTCGAACGGCAGTTGGACACCAAGGGACATCCGCCGACGACTGCCCTATGGGGGTATGGCGGCGCTACGCTCAGGAGGCATGTCCGTTGTGTCTTCCCGGGATGCCGCCGCACGGAACCGCACGGCGGTCCATGAGACGCCGAGACCCCTTGGAGTGGACACCATGGCAGTTGCCGAGGACGCCGTCCTTGACGAGGAGCGCGGGGGAGGGGGTGATGGCCCGTCGCCCGATGTCGAATCCGTCGTCCTCGACATCGCGGCCCTGTCACCCGAACAGGTCGCCGCCCTGCCCGACTCCGTGCTCGGCGCGCTGCTGCGCCGGGTGCACGACGGCTGCGCCGAAGGTGACCTGTTCGTCACCGGGCACCAAGAGAGCGCATGAAGCGCAGGACACGTACGAGCTGCCGTGATGCCGCAGGCCGCGCCCTATACTGGCCCCCTCGATGCCCGTTTTGCCCATCTATGTGGCGGCTCGGGTGGCTCCCTTCGTCCCTGTCGTTACCCGTCGTCCCGTCCTTCCCTGCTGTGCCGCGCCGAGCGGAGAGGTCATGCCAGACGCCAACCCACTTGATGCCCCAGGCCCGTTCGTCTTCTTCCTCGCGACCTCGGAGAACCTCGGCCTGAGCACCACTCTGCGTAATGTCGCGGACATCCTCGCCGAGGCCAACCGCAGCGTCCTCCTCGTGGACGGCCGCTCCGGCGCTCACGGCGCGAGCGCACCGCCCCGGCCCGAACCCGGCCAGGTGCGCACCGCGGCCGCCCCCGACGTGCAGGCGCTGGCCGCGCTCGCCGCCGACCCCGTCGCCGCGGCGTACGACCACGTCCTGATCGAGGCCCCGGTACCGGACGGCCCCGAGACGGCGGAACAGGTCTCGACGGCCGCGTACGCCGACGCGCTCGTCATCACCTTCGCGATGACCGCCTGGTCCATCGACGGGGCCGCCGCCCTCGCGGAGGACATGACGCTGAGCCGCACGGGCCGGCCCGTACGGCTGCTCACCCTCGGCCTCAAGAGCGACATCGGCGTCCACGACCGGCTGCGCCAGGCGCGCGAACGGGTGCGCCGCAAGTTCGCTCCGCTCGCCCAGACGCTCGGCGGATCCGACATCCCCCTGCTCGAGATTCCGTACAACCCCATGTACCAGGACAGCCGCAGCCTCGCCGTCGAGGCCGAGGACGCCGGAACCGTGACCGGTCTGCGCCCCTACTACGAGCGGCTCGCCGACTGGCTGCGCACCCGCCGCACGGCACGTCTTACCGATGTCACCGTCGTCCACTCCATGCGTCACGCCCCCTGGGCCGCCTGGCTGCGCGACCGGCTGGCCGCGAAAAGCGTCCGCACCGAACTGCGCAGAGCGGACATGTACGCGGGCGAACGCCCCGGCCGCGGCGCGGCGTTGCTCTTCCTGTCGCCCGACGACGCCGACGACACCCTGCTCACCCAGATCGGCGCGCTCTCCCACACCGACGTGCGCATCGTCCTGGTCGACGAGCCGTTCCCGCACACCGAGGCCGCGCACCATGAGCGGATCGACCTGCGCGGCACCACCGAGGACGAGGCGCTGCGGCTGCTGTACACGGGCCTGGGCCTCGGCGCCGTGGAGCCCGGCGACGCGGGCGCGGGAGCCCGGTTCCCGCGCCTGCCCGAGACCACCAACGTCGCCTCGCGCAACAGCGATTTCATCGACCGCGACGCGCTCCTCGCCACGCTCGACGAGCAACTGCTCGCTGCCGGGCGCGACGGCGCCTGCCTGGTGCTGCACGGCCCCAGCGGCTGGGGCAAGAGCGAGGCCGCTCACGAGCTGTGCCACCGCTACGGAGCCGGATACGACGTCGTGTGGTGGGTGCGGGCCTGGGAGCGCGAGCGGGTCGAGCGAGGACTCGCCCGGCTCGCCGGGCGTCTCGGCATCCCGGAGGAACGCCTCGGCACCCCCGACGACGACGGACTCTCCCGCCTGCTGACCCGCCTGTCGCGCCCCGACGACGACACGGGCAGCTGGCTGATCGTCTACGACGGCGTACCGGATCCGGCCGAACTGCGCGGCCTGCTGCCCGTGCCCCACGAGCACGGGCACGTCCTGATCACCAGCCGTGTCCCTCCGCACGAGGAGACTTCGGCGGGGCCCCCTGCCGTCCCCGGGGCACGGTCGCCGCAGCTGACGCCCCTCGCGATCCCTCCGATGACCCCCGAGGAGGGCCGCGCACTGCTCGACGAATGGGCCCCGGAGATCACCGAACTGCAGGCCGGGCAGATCGGCAACGTCGTCGACTTCGTCCCGCACGCCCTGCACATCGCCGCCCACTGCCTCGCCGAGCGGACCGCCGTCCACCGCCGCGACGACCACCTCAACCCGGACGCCGCCCTCCGCGCCGCCGTGGGGGACCTGCTCGCCGAGTACCGCGGCGGCAAGACCGAACTCCTGCGCCACACCGAGGCGGTGTCGCCCGTCGCCGTGATGGTCCAGGTCGCCAGGCGTGTCGTGCAGGCCACCCCGGGCGCTGCCGCATGGCGTGCGGAGAGCCCCGAACACGACGCGCTCGGCTGGCTGCTGGGCGCCGCGTCCCTGCTGACCGGCCGGGGCATGGGCCTGGAACTGCTGCGCTCGCGCCGCATCCTGTCGGAGCTGGCCCGCGACGACGACGCGGCCGACCAGCCGCCCGGCGATGCCCAACGCCACCCCGACGACGTCCAGCTGCCCGACGAGCACATGGTCAGCGTCGCCCTGTGGGCCCTCGCCCGGGTCGGCCTCCTCGACGTCGACTTCGACCGCAAGGAACAGCCGCTCGCCCAGCACCACGGACTGCGCGACCTGATCCGGGCCGGCCTGGAGCCCGACGAGCGGCGGCACATCGAGTCGGTGCTGCGGGGAATCCTCGCCGAGTACGCCCCGCAGGAACACCAGGACCTGCCCGCCGACTGGGCCCGCGAGGTGTACTCGCTGCGCCTGTGGGAGGACACCCGCCCCCGGGTCCGCCGCTCTCTGCTGCGGCATCTCAACGCGCTCAGCCAGCGTGCCGAGGCCGCCGACCTCGACCGCCTCCTCGACATCGCCGGCCGGGCCGAACAGGAGTGGCGGGTCGACGGCGACGAGCAGTCTCCCGAGTATCTGCGCCTGCTCAACCTCACGGCCCGCGCCCACCGTCTGCGCGGCGACTACGACCGCTCACGCCGGCTCGCCCAGGACGCGCTGCGCGGCCATCGCAGGCTGCTCGGCATCACGCACCCGCGCACTCTGCTGTCCGCCGACTCCTACGCCGCCACCCTGCGCACGCTCGGCCGGTTCGAGGACGCCCTGCTGGAGCTCCGGCCCGCGCTGGAGCAACTCACGCTGCTGCTCGGCTGGAAACACCCGGCCACGATCCAGGTCGAGCACAACCTCGCCCTCACCGAGGCCCTGACCGGCCGCGTCGGCGGCGCCCTGACCCGGCTTCAGGAGCGCTTCCGCTACCGGCAGGCCGTCGGCGGCACGGACGACGTGGTGGCCTGGAACGCCGCCGACCTGCTCGCCTACCTCTACCGTGCCGCCGGACGCGACGGCGAGGCCCGCGACCTGCTGCGCCAGCGGCTGCGCCGGTACGGCGAAACCTGGGACGTCGCCCGTCTGAAGACGGAGGTCGGCCTCGCTGTCAGCGAACGCCGCCTCGCCGACGGTTTCCCCGCCGTCAAGGACCCCCGGTACGGCTACGAACTCGCCCATGAGCGCGACCGGCGAGCGCTGAGCATGTACGTGAGCCGCTTCGGCCCCGACCGCTTCGACACCCTGCGCTGCCAGCTCAGTTACGCCGCCGACCTGCATGCCCTCGGCAAGGCCGACGAGGCCGAACAGCAGGCGCGGCAGTGCGGGGACACCCTCGCACGGCGGCTCGGCGCGGGGCATCCGTACACCGGTGTGTGCCAGGTGCGGCACGGGGTCTATCTGCGGGCGACGGGCGAGGTACGGCTGGCGGAAGAGGTTGGCCGCAGCGCGGCCAACCTCCTGACCCACAAGCTGGGCCACGCCCACCCCTGGGTCGCCGCCGCGGAGAACTCCCTCGCCGCGACCGTCGCCGAGGCGGGCCGTACCGACGAGGCGGCCGAACTCGCCCACACCGCCCTGACCCGGCTGCGGGACCTGGGCGTCGGGCACCGGCCGGACGGACGCCGGGTCGACGCCCACCACGAGCGGCTCACCGGCACCGACACCTCCCGCCCCACACCGCCCTCGGGCTACGACATCGACCTGGAGCTGCCCGAGTTGTAGAGCGCCCGCGGCATCGGCCGACCGCACCGCAGCCCCGCAGTCACTCACTGAAAGGCGAGCACACGTGGCAGCCCCCGTACCTCATCTCACCGACACGCTGAAAGAGTCCCACTGGACCGCCAAGCGGCACGGCCTGATAACCGCGCTGTGCGAGGAAGCCGTCGCCGAGACACCCGCCATACGCTCCCTGGCCCACTACAGCAACGGCATCCTCGACTTCGCCGTCTTCCGTCCCTCCCGGGCCCCGCTCAGCAGCCTCGTCACCGAGGTCGGCGACGAGGTCCAGAACGAGTCGCTGCCCGGCAGCCGGCTGCTGCTGTGCGCGCAGGACCTCGGCGCGGTCCTGCGTCCGCTGGGAACCGGCGAGCTGATGCGCACGGTCCTCGCCAACCCGCGCGGCGGTCTGTGGGGCGGACGTGCCCGGCCCGGCGAGTTCCTGGCCGCGGTGACCGACGTCCCCGACGGCGTGCCCGCGATGGACGCCGCCATGAACCGCCTCGTCACCCGGGTCCGCGCCGAGGTGCACTCGCTGCCCGACGAGAAGCCCGGCGGCGACCCCGGGGTGAAGCCCTATCTCCAGACGGGCGCGACCACAAGCGAGGGCCCGCAGGTCGACTTCGGTACGGCGGCCGTACCGGACACCTTGTACGAGCAACGGCTGCGGGACCTGTGGCGGACCCACGTCAACACCACGGACCTGCAGTACGCCGGCTACTACCGCGACTGGACCCTGGTCTGCGTCGGCGACGTCTTCGACGCCCACGAGCTCGGCCCGCGGTTCATCGACGTCAGTGTGCGCACCCGGCGGACCGCCTACCGCGACCTCTCCCGCAGCCTGCGCGGACACCTGGTCCGTCTCACCGACGCGCTGGGCCTCGTCGCCCCGGCCGACGCCGGGCACGCCCCCGTCGACCGGCTTGTCCTCGACGTGCAGGAGGGTGCCGTGTACGTGCTGTGGACCTCGCCCCGTGCGTTCCTCCTCGGCGTCACCCTCGACCAGCGCCAGGTCGACAACGCCGAGCGGCGGCTGCAGGGCCTCGGGCAGGCCGTGGCCGGCGTCACGGTACCGCCGCCGCGCTGAGCGTTTCCCACACCTCCTCCGCGAGGACCTCCACCGTGCGCGCCGGCGTCAACGGGTGCCGGTGGCCGGCACTGCCGAGCAGGTGCACCGGCAGCACCTCCACCGAGCACTCGTAGTCCCGGCAGATCCGGCGCAGTTCGCCCAGCTGGTGCTCGGTCGGCCGCCCGGGCACAGCGGTACTGGCCCAGGCCGCGACGGAACCCCGGAACTCCTCCGTCAGTGCCCGCACCAGCGTGGCGCAGCCGAGGACGCTGAGGTCCGCCGACGTCGCCACGGCGCGCCCGGCCGTGGTACGGCCGGCCACCCGCCGGGTCACCGTCTCCAGCATCGCCAGGGCGTCGCGGAACCGGCGCCGCACCGCGCCGGGCAGCTCCTCCGCGTCCGGATCCGGTTCGGCGGCCGGGACAGTGGTCCGTACCGTGGGGGTCGGCGGCGCCGTGCCCGGCTCGACCGTCAGCGCCGCGAGGGTCCGGCGCACCTCGTCGAGGTGGACCGTCTGCTGCTCCAGGTCGCGGCGCATCCGCTCGCCCAGCTCCGCGAGGCCTTCTTGCCGCTGCCCGTCCACGAGGCGCCGCTCCAGCTGCAGCAGCGCCGCGTGCACGCTCTGCGCGAAGTCGCCCTGCCGGTACACCAGCGGCCGTGAGCCGATGGACCGCCCCAGCCGGTCCTGCATCGCGTGCGACACCAGCCCGTTGACCACCAGCAGCGCCTCGAACCGTCCCGGGGGCAACGCGGCGCGCAGCCCCTGCACATAGGCGGCGATCCGCTCGGCGTCGTCGGCCAGGAGGACGGAACGGGCGTAGATCACCGCGAGGTACGCGTTCGGCGCGGGCGAGAGCCAGTACACGACCTCCTCCTTGCCGCCCGGCGAGCGCGACATCCGGGCCTGCACCGGATCGCGCGAGGCGATGCGCCACTGCCCCAGATCCAGCGCCTCGTGCACGTCGCCCCGGACCTTCTGGTACGACACCCGCTCGTGCAGTTCCCGAACCGCCGTCAGTACCGTCGCGCCGGGCACCCGGCTCACCCGGCCCGCGTGGTCCTCGCTGAGCTGCCAGGCATGCCGGCAGGTCTTGAGCACCACGCGGGGCACGCCCTCGGTGAGTTCGTGCAGCAGCCGCAGCGCGTCCTCGTCGAACGGGGCCGTCGGCCGCGCCGGGTCGGCCGCCTCGCCGCCGGGGGCGAGGTACCGGGCCACCAGCGCCTCGGTGCGATCCTCGTCGAGACCCGTGGCCCACAGCTGCACCAGCCGTTCGTGCACGCTCGTCCGCAGCGCCCGCAGTCCGTCGGGCGACACACAGAAAACCAGCAGGCCACCGTGGCTCGTATAGATGTTGACGAGGCGTTCGAAGGCGTCCATGAAGGTGCCGCGGTTCTCCTCCGGCCAGTCGAGCACCTTCTCCAGGGAGTCGAGGAGCAGGACGTACGGGTTGCCGACCCGGCCGTGCAGGAAGCCCTGCACCGCCAGGGCGTCGAAGACCCGGTCGATGCCGGCGGCGGTGTCCTGGGGGCCGCCGGACGGGCCGATCGCCTCGGTGATGCCGCGCTCGCGCAGCGGCTCCGCGGGTTCCTCGCCGCTCAGCCACTTCCACACCATCCGTTTGAACGGCGGTTCCAGCAGCAGCGCGAGCGCGGTGGAGAACCTGCGGTGCTCGGTGACCTCGCCCAGCGTGCCGCGCAGATCGGCGTGGATCACCTCGGGGTCGTAGCGCAGCGCCGACACCACTTTGTCCGGGTCGAGGGTGCGGTCGCGCAGGCCGGCCGCGATCTCCTGGAGCGTGCTCCGGCGCGGGTCGTCGTCCTGGGCACCGACCCAGCCGGCCGTCACGTACGCGTAGTAGTCCCTGACCAGCTCTTCGAAGGCCTGACGCCCCTGAGGGGTGTCGCCGGGACCGCGCAGGCGGTCGCGGTAGAGCCGCCCCATGTCCTGCGCCGGTTCGTCCACGATCCACACCGCCGCGTCGGTGTGCTCGGCGTGCACCGTCTGGTACGTCCTGCGCAGGGCGTGGCTCTTGCCGAGGCCGAACTCGCCCACCAGGGCGATGGCCCGGCCGCGCCGGCCTCCCGCCGCGGGCGGATCGAAGTAGTCGGTGACCAGGGCCTCGAGATCCGCGACCAGCGGCGTGCGGATATGGGCGTTGCCCGAGTCGGCCCCCTGGACCGTCGGGTCCCCGAGATCGGAGGACGGGCCGAGGCGCACGACCGGGCTCAGCGGGAAGGGGTTCTCGTGCCAGATGTCACCACGGTCTGGGGCCATGATGGCACTCCTCGTGTGTCCGGTTGTCGGCTTCCGAGCGGCGGGCGGGTGCGGAGATGTGTGCGTCGAGGCACGGGGACGATACGTGCGTACAGGCGCGGGACCTGGCTAGGAACCCTGCGGGGGAGAGGACCCGCGGCGCGGCCGGCCGGAGGTGGAGGTGGTGCGCCCCAGGTTCGCCGGGTTCAGGGTGGGCGCGACGAGCTCGGCGGCGGTGACCCGCACGGGGCGTCCTGCTCGTCTTTGCCGCTCGGCGATCGCGAAGCACTCCTTGCGCAGCTGCCGTACGTCGAAGCGGCTCCAGGGATCCTGGTCCTGCCCCGGATCCCGAGGGACCTGCCGCAGTGGGGCGGGCGGTGGAGCGGCGGGGCCGGGGCCGCCGGGGCTGCCGGGGTGAGCGGCGTCGGTGAACTTCACGGTGTCCTCCAGGGCGAGCGGGCTGAGCGTGAGATGGGTGACCGCCGGGTGCGGAAGGAGGTCCTTGACCACCTCTCCTGCCGTCCGCGGATTCTGGTGACTGATTTCGACGAACAGTACGATCCGGCTCTGCGCATGTTTCAGACACGTCTTCAGGAACTTTGAGCGCACATCGCCACCGGGGTTTCGCCAGTCGATGTGCGGGACGATGACGAACAGCAGGCTGTTCTGCTCTTTGAGCAGCGTGCTGATCCCGTTGAACGCTCTGGGGATGTTGTCACCGGTGAGGTCCGGGTCGAGCGGCACCTGGGGGAACTGCCGGCGCAGGGTGTCGACGATCTTGTCCCGGATGGCGGCGTTGATGCCCGGGGTCTCGGCGAAGTCGCCCTCGTCGTCCCAGCTGACCTCGCCCCCGTGATTGACGTATCCGCCGGTCATCGCCACGATCGGGCGCGGCGGACGGCGGGGGGAGCGCTGCTGCGCGGAATGCCGCGCGAGAGCCTCGAGGTACTCGTGCGCCCGGTGGATGCACCGGTGGATGAGGGTGGTCTTGCCCATACCGACGGGTCCGGTCACCACGACGAGATGCCCCCGGTCCACGTCCGGCAGGATCAGCTCGGGCAACTGCGTCAGGCACCGCTCGAACTCGGTCAGCTGGTCCCAGGTGTGGTCTACGTCCACCCACTGATGAGCGTGGCTCTCCTCCGCCCAGGGCACGAGCGGGTGGTCGTCCTTCGGAGTGACCGGCATCCACTGGATGTGGTCCTTGCTGCCCGGCACGTACACGCCGTACGGGTTGTCCTCGGGCGGGTCGTCCTCGGGCGGGTTGTCCCCGGTCGGCTCGATCATACGGCCGCTCCCGGCGCGGTACGGCGGGCGATCCGGGTGCGCAAGGTGAGCCAACTCCAATGCAGGGAGGTGCGGTTGAGCTCGGATATGGAGCGAAGGTGGCGCTCCACGGACACCCGCTCCCGCTCCGCGTCCTCGGTGCGGGCGTCCGTGTCGAGGAGATAGCCGTCGCGTGCGTCCGGCAGCGGCTGGGCCAGGGGCAGCCCATCGGCCACCAGCCTCGCCGCCTCACGCCGGGTCGACGGGCCCGGCACCCGGGAAAGCGTGCCGGCCAGCGCCTCGCGCGTGGCGCGCACCGCCGAGTGGTCCGTCCGCGGATCGTGCTCGTAACCGGCCAGATACTCCCGCACCGCCGTCCGGTACGCGCTCTCGTCCGCGCCCAACTGCTGTTTGAGAAGCCGCCGTTCGGCCGAGTGGCGTTCGGAGAACTGGCCCCCGAGAGTGAGCAGCGCGCCGGCGGCCAGCAGGGGCAGCCCTTTCAGGAACGTCGTGAACCAGCTCTCCTCGCCGCTGTCCTTCGCGGCCGCGACCGGGGCTTCGGACGCGGCGGCCATCAGCGCGGAACAGGCCCGCTCGAAGTCCTTCTCGCGGCGCTCGGCCCACCGCTCCAGCGTCATGCGCCCGCCGGCCCCCGCGGGCCTCACCCTGTCCAGCCCCGCCACGCTGTCGGGCCGGAGCACCCGCAGGCGCACGGCGGCGTCGACGAGGTCCGGGCGATGGTCGCGGTCGAGGCAGTACACCAGCTGGACGTCCCGCTCGTCGGACGCGGCCGGCGCGGCGAACGCCGGCGCGGCACCGACGGCCAGCAGCAGGAGTGTCGTCCCGGTGACCGCGTGCGCCGAACGCCCACGGAGGCATAAGCGCTGGCCCGGCCGCAGGGCCGGGGGCGCGGCGGTGCGCTCCACGGGCCGGACACCCGGCGGACGGCCGCCGTGCGGTGTCCCGTGCCGGCCCTGCCTCATCCCCTGCCTCATACGCCTCTCCCCGTCCGGCACGGCGCTGTGCCGGTGTTTCGTATGCCTTGTACGCCTTGTACGCCTTGTACGCCTTGTGCGACTCCGCGGACGCCGGGACCCCTTCCCGTCGCCCGCCCCCATCCGCCCCCCTCGCGGCTACGCGACCGACCGTTCGTCCTTCGTCTGCCGGTCATACGGGGGATGACGCTCGCCACCGGCGGTGAGTTCCCCCCGGGAGCACGGCCACCGCAGGCGTGGCGGATGGGCCAGCAGCACCTGCGACGTGCCGTGCAAAACGTTGACGGTGATCACCGCGGGGCCGACGGTGGCGGCGGTGCCGGGGAAGTCACGCTCCAGCGTCAGCGCGATGAGCACGGCCGTGATGCCGTTCTGCTGGCCGAGGCCGAGCGCGATCCGGTCGCCGCGCCACAGTCCCCGTACGAACAGCGGCATGAGGCACAGGGCCACCACCGCCTGCGCGCCGAACGCCGCCACGCCCAGGACGAACCCCCGCCACAACTCCACCCCGTGCGCCAGCAGCAGCCCCAGCGCCAGGAACGCGGCCAGGAACGCGCCGCCGACCGCACGGCCGAGCACCTTGTCGAGGACCTTGGCGCGCACCACCAGACCGGCCAGCGCCACCGCGAGCATCAGTTGCTGAAACGCGGCGAGGACCAGCATCGCCACCACGAGCAGCACCGTGGCCGTGTCCTTGACCCGCCGTGACGGTGGCGTGTCGGGCACCCGCGACGACACCCGCCGCCCCACCCACCACAGCAGCAGCACCCCCGCGAGGAGCCCGGCGTTGAGGACGAGCCCGGCCGCGTAGCCGCCCGCGCCCCCGGCCGTGAGCTCGGGTGTGCCCTTGTGCCCGGCGGCCGCATAGGCGTATCCCGCCAGGTACAACGTCAGCAGTACCGTCATCGGGTCGTCGAACGACGCCCATGCCTTCAGCAGCGACCGGGCACGCTGCGACATCCGTCCGCTTCTGTCGAGAGCGGCGACGGACAGCGGGTCGATCTGAGCCACCGCGATGCCGAGCACCAGGTACTCCGGCCGGTCGAAGACCAGCACCATCGTCCCGGCGATCAGTGCGGCCTTCAGGACCACACCCAGGGTGACCGCCGCCACCACACCGGTCAGATCGGCGCGCAGCGCCCTGAGGTCGATCGCGTACGTGCTGCCGTACAGACCGACGCCGAGCAGCAGCCCCGCCCCGAACAGATAGCCGGGGGAGCCCACCACCGCCGAGAGGTCCACCACCAGGCCGCACGCCACGCCGAGGACCAGCGCGCCCGCCGCGCCGAGCACGATGCGGGGAACCGTCTCCGGCAGCCGCCGCAGGCGGGCGCGCGCGGATGTCGCCATGGCCTCGTCCCCCCTCCGTTCCGCGCCCGCACGGTGTCCGGCAGGGCCGGAGACGTTCCACGCACGGGTTCATGACCGCCGCACGTCCCTCGCCATGGGGCAGAGGTGAATCGTAGGGGGCCGAATGCCCCACCGACAGCAGGACACCAGCCTTATGTACGGCAGTTGACGACCCCCTCAGGCCCGTACCGTCACGTCGGACGGTGCCGTCGCGGCACCGTCCTGCCTTCACGATGCCCGGCTCGGGGCACCGCCGAACCCAGGTCGGCGTCAACCGGCCACTCTCGTGGGACCGATGGCCAAGAACGCCCCTCGGACGGGCGACCGCCACCGCCTCGACGGGTTCTCCCCCGGACGAAGATCAACGGCCACCGTGTCCACCGGCCACTCCTGTGGGTGGACGATCCTCACCAGGACCGATGCTCCATTTTGCGCATTTTGGAGTAGCTTCGAGAGTATGAAGGGCGCAATGATCCGGGGGCTCTCCCTCCCCATACTCCTGATCGCGTTCGCGGCCTTGGCGGTACTGTCCGTCGGGGCCCCGCGCGCCCATGCCGCCACGGATGTCTCGACGATCGCGGAGGCCCTGCGCGAGAACCCCGTGTACGTCGACCCGTCCGTGTCCGAACAGCTGCCGGGCGACGAGGCCGACGCCCTGGCCGACAAGATCGAGAACGCCGACAAGCCGGTCTTCGTCGCGGTGCTTCCGGGCGACTTCCCGAAGGAGGATCTCTTCCGCGACCTCCGTACGGCGACCGGGATCACGGGCCTCTACGCGATCCGGCTCGGTGACCAGTTCGACGCGAAGGCCGACTCCTCCGTCCTGTCGAACGACGCCGTGCGGAACCTCGTCTCCAGCGTTCAGGGCGAGGACACCCAGAGCCAGCTCAACGACTTCACGGACCGCGCCCTGGTCAACATCGGCGGCTCCGCACCCAGTGGCTGGAGCGGTGGCGGCGACACCGTCCCGACCGGCGCGCTGATCGGGGCCGGCGCGGTCATCGTGGCCGGTGGCGCGGGAGCGTACACACTCGTACGCCGTAACCGCCGCAGGAGGGAAGAGGAGCAGCGGGCCGCGCTCGAGAAGCTCCGCGTGGTCGTCGACGAGGACATCACCGCCTTCGGCGAGGAGCTCGACCGGCTCGACTTCCACCCCGCCGAGAAGGGCGCGGACGACGCGATGCGCGCCGACTACGAGCGCGCCCTGGACGGATACGACACGGCGAAGTCGGCCATGGCCGCGGCGCAGCGCCCGGAGGATGTGCGTGCCGTCACCCAGGCCCTGGAGGAGGGGCGCTTCTCGCTGGCCCTCCTCGCCGCGCGCCGCGAGGGGAGCCCGCTGCCCGAGCGCCGCGCTCCCTGCTTCTTCGACCCGCGCCACGGTCCGTCTGTCGCCGACGAGACCTGGACGCCCGCGGGCGGGGAATCCCGCGAGGTGCCGGTCTGCGCCGCCGACCGGGCCCGGCTGTCCGACGGACTCGACCCCGCCGCCCGCGAGGTCGACACCGATTCCGGCCGCCGCCCCTACTGGGAGGCGGGCCCCGCTTACGGCCCCTGGGCCGGCGGCTACTTCGGCGGCGGGATCCTCCCCGGCCTCCTCGTCGGCACACTGCTCGGCTCGATGATGGCCGGTCCGTCGTACGGGGCCACCTACGGCTCCGGATACGGAGACTTCGGGGGCGCCGGCTACGAGGGCGGCGACGTATCCGGTGCGGACTTCGACTCCGGTGACTTCGGTGGCGGCTTCGGAGGGGGTGACTTCGGAGGCGGAGGCGACTTCGGCGGCGGCTTCTGACGGGCGGCCGACAAGGGGTACCAGCAAACGGGCCCGGCGCCAGGGGACGCCGGGCTCGTGCATGACGTCAGAGCGAAGCCGCCGCCGAGGCGATGGCGGAGGCGAAGGTGGAGACCTCGGTGTAGACGCCGGGGGCCTCGGGCCGGGCGCAGCCGTCGCCCCAGCTGACTATGCCGACCTGGATCCAGGCACCGGCGTTGTCCTTGCGGAACATGGGGCCGCCGGAGTCGCCCTGGCAGGTGTCGACGCCGCCCTGTTCGAAGCCCGCACAGATCTCCTCGTTCGGGACGAGGCCGCTGTAGAGGCCGCCGTACCCCTTGCAGGTGGCGTCGTTGACGAACGGAACGGTCGCCTTGAGGAGGTAGCGAGAGCCGCTGCCGTTCTCGCGGGTGTCGCCCCAGCCGGCGATGGTGAAGTCACCGGTGTTGTACTGGCTGGTGGTGGCGAGCTTCAGGGTCGGCTGGTTGATGGGCTGGGCGAGCTTGATGAGCGCCCAGTCCTTGCCGGTGCCGTTGTAACCCGGCGCCTGGAGGACCTTGGTGGAGCGGACCTGGACGCGTCCGCTGGTGGACTGGAGGTCCACGACTCCGGCGGTGGCCGTGATGCTGGTGTTGTTGCCGGAGCGGTTCACGCAGTGCGCGGCGGTGAGCACGATCTGCTGGGTGTAGAGCGCGCCGCCACAGCCCATGGAGAGCCGGACCATGAACGGGAACTCGCCCTGCGCGGCGCGGGTTCCGCCGACGACGGGTGCGGGAGCCGCAGAAGCGTTGACGGGCTGAAGGCTGACGATCGCGAGGGCGGCGGCGCCGAGGACCGCGCATCTCTGGAGCGCTTTGAGGAGCTTCTTCAACGTGATGCCTTCCGTGGGGGGTTGGACATACGAACGCGTCGAACCGAAGCCGCGCTGAAATGTCAGGCTCATGCCAAGAAGGGAGACGACAAGAAGTCGCGACGTCGTCGGCAGGAGCGGTGATTTTCCGTTGGAGGATTATGAGAACGCGGTGTGCGCCCCCACAAGGCGCGAAATCCGGCCATGCGGGGTGAGCGGAGCGGCGGGGCGGCACCGGTGAGGCGCCGCCGGTGAGTTGGCAGTGGCGAGGCGCAGAGGCGAGGCGGGGGCAGGACTCAGCCGGCGTCCGGCAGGGCCAGCCATTCCTTCCACGACAGATCCCGCCCGATGAACCGCGGCCGCTCGAACGGCCACGCCTCCGCGATCCACCGGGGCACGAACGCGTCGAGCGCCCGCTCCAGATCGCTCCCGACCTGTTCGTCCACGACCCACCACGAGACCTCGGCGTCGGCGCCCGCCTTCGCCGGCGGATCGATGTAGACACACCCGTACTCGGTCGTGCCGGCGGCGTCGAGCAGCACGTAGTTGAAGGACTCATGGGCGGCGATCTCGGCCTCGTGCCGCTCCAGGTCCGCCTTGTTCGCCTCGTACGTGATGGTGGCCGCGGGCCACCCCCAGGCCTCCCCGAAGATCTCCCACAACCGCTCCCGTGACCCCATCACGGTCGGGTAGTCGATCGCGGCGTCGGCGCCGGTGATCGGACGCAGGTACGGCCCGCCGGGCAGCTCGGCACGTACGGGATGGACGAAGTCCGGGGGCAGCCAGGTCATGGCCGGAGGCTAACGGCGAACGACGGGTCGCGCACCGGATTATTGATGGCCGTGGCCGTGGCCGTGGCCGGGCTCGGGGCCCGGGGGACATCGGTCCGCCGCGGGACGGCCAGCAGCCGGGGACACCGGTCCGCGTCGCCCGTAGCGCTCACCCGCCGCATGCCACCAGCCAGGCGGCGAAGGCCCGTTGACCTCCGCCGCCGGCTGACTTGGATGCAGCCCGAGCCGCCGAAGGGCCCCCGCCGCCACCTGGATAGTGATCCCACCGCGCCAGTGGCCATCGGGCCCGCGCCCACACGGCAGATCCCACCGGAGTTCATCCATGAGGAACGGCATCCAGTCGATCCCGCGCTCGCGCAGTCAAGCGCGGACGGCGGCCAGGGGGAGCGGACGCCCGCGCACGTTCTCGTACGAGGCGACGGTGACCCATTCGACGTCGACGTTCATGCGGACGATGATGCCGTACGGGCATCGCGGTCGGTACGGACCGTACGGCTGAAGCGACTTGCCGCTCCCAGCACGAGGGCGACACCCACCAGCCCGGCACTCACCCACATCGGCGCGCGATACCCGAGCCCGGCCCCGATCACGACCCCGCCGACCCACGGCCCGACCGCGGCACCGACATTGAACGCGGCCGTGGCGAAGCCGCCCGCCAGGGTGGGGGCGTCGGCCGCCGCGTACAGCGCCTGGGTGATCAGCGTGGATCCGACGCCGAACGAGAGCGTGCCCTGGACGAAGGCCAGGACGACCACCGCCACCGGATTCCCGGCGGACAGCGCGAACACGACCCACCCGGCCGGCAGCGCCACCCCACCGATCACCAGGACCGGTACGGGCCGGGCATCGGCGATCCGCCCGGCCACGGTGACCCCGACGAAGGACCCCAGTCCGAAGAGTGCCAGCACGGCGGGCACCCACGAGGCCCCGAGGCCGGAGACCGAGATGGCCACCGGCGCGAGATAGGTGAACGTGCAGAAGGTCGCCCCGTTCACCAACGCACCGAGCAGCAGGGCGATGTGAAGCCGAGGCGAGCCCAGGGCCCGAACCTCTCCGCGCACACTCACGCGGGCCGCGTCGGCGACCCCGCCCGGCACGGACCGCAGAATCGCGAACAAGGCCGGTACGGACAGCACCACCACCGCCCAGAAGGCCGACCGCCACCCCCACACCTGCCCCAACAAGGCCCCACCGGGAACCCCGGCGACACACGCGACGGTGACCCCGCCAAGGAGCACAGACGTGGCCCGCCCCTTGGCGTTCGCCTCGACCATCCCGACGGCCGTCACGACGGCGACGGCCAGAAACCCGGCGTTGGCCAGTGCCCCCACGACCCGCGTGGCGACCAACACCCCGAAGCTGCTGGTGAGCGCCCCCACCACATGGACGGCCAGAAAGGTCCCGAGGAACCCCAGCAAGGCCCCACGCCGGGACCACCGGCGGCTCATGGCAGCCATCAGAGGCGCCCCGACCACCATTCCCACGGCGAACGCCGAGGTCAGTGCCCCGGCTGCCGGTACGGAAACCCGCAGATCCCGCGCGATGTCCGGCACAAGACCGGACAGCATGAACTCAGAAGTCCCCTGAGCAAAGACAGCAAGCCCCAACAGATAAAGCCCGAACGGCATGACAAGACTCCGCACACCCGAAAACGAACACGGCCCACGGCACGGCGTTCCGGCGGCGGTGAAGGGGTGATTCCGATCGCAATTGATCGTGGAGCTGCCACTTTGGTGGAGACTCAGTCCGACATCCCAAACAGCCACCGGAGAACCGGTGGCCGGAGTCTTGACGCCTCGGGACTGGACACGACGGCGAGACTAGCCACGCCCGCCGCACGAAGTCCATCGAATTACTGGGGCGGGGTCCGCAGCGTCGAGCGGGCCCCGACAGCGAACCGTTGGTTCACTGAGACCTCGGAGCCGACGGGTCGAGGATCCATTGTCCCGGATGTCCCGGCGGCAGTGCGAGGTCACTGCGTACCGCCGCGTAATACCGCTCGCGGGCGGTGCGCTGGCGGGCCAGCAGGGCCGACCAGGCTTCGGGATCACGGGTTTGCTCGCCGAGGAACCGCTCCATCTCGATGACCACGACGACCCACTCGCGTGCCCGCTCCACCACCTCCGGTGCCCCGAACATCAGCAGGGCCTCGCCGACCGGGTCGCGGGCGTCGAGGGCCTCGGCCAGCTGGGGGTCCGCGTCCTCGGGGGCCAAGGGGTGAGGATGGGGGTCGTTGCCGAGGTGGGCCGCGATCCGGTACGTCAGGGTCACGGTTTTCTTCAGCACCCGGGCGTAGTCGGAGTACACCGCCAGCCGCCGTTCCTCCCGGCGAACTGCCTGCTCGCGTTGGAAACGGGCCCGGTCCCCGCGGACGATGGCCAGATACGAGCCGAGGGCGCCGATGATCACGCCTATGAGCGCGGGGAGTTGCTGCATGAACGCGGACATCGGCGCAACGTTATCTCCCCGCGCCCGACGCACATAGGCAGCCGACGGGGCTCGCGGAGGTGGCGGCGGCCGAGGCGATCGCCGATCCGGAATCACCCAGGGCCCAGGGCCCAGGGCGGCCGGAGCCGGGCTAAGGCCTACCGGACCCGGTCCAACGCCGAAAAGCCCTGGTCAAGCGCGCCGACCAGCCTTGGTCCTGCGCCTCCTTCGCGTACTTGATGAGCTGGGAGAAGTCGACCGCCCCGGGATCCCCGTGGTCGTTTTCGGGGACATGCATGTGCCCGCAGACCCCGTTGAAGTCGTCCCACTCCGAGCCGCTCATCCGCTGTCCCTCACCGTTCCCGTACGACTGCGGGTACGCGGGCCACGCCTTCGGTCCGGACAGCGGTACGTCGTGCTCGATGTGCATCCACGCGAGGAAGCGGGCGACTTCGCGCAGGGCCCAGGAGGGTGCCTTCGGCCAGTAGATGTGCGACTGCCCCGCCTCCTCCCACTCGGCGTGGGTCTTCGGGTCGCAGGTGCCGACAAGCTCGACCTGGCAGACGTTGAGCGCGTTCGTCTCGACGCCGCCGGCCTCGTTGACCAGGGCGCGGGACGAGGTCTCGATGTCGAAGTGCTGGTACCACTCCAGCTTCTCGGCGGCGAGGTCGGGCACCGCCGTGAGGTTCGGGGCCGAGGCTCCGCCGCCGTAGCCCGGCAGGGTGCGGCCCTCGGTGGTGTGCAGGACGACGCAGTTGACCTCCATCGCGTCGCCGCCGTACTCCTCCTGGTACCAGTGCGTCCGGCTCGCGCCGGGATAGCGCTGGGGTCCCGTCTTCGTGCTCACTGCGCTTCTCCTGGAACTGGAATCCCCCTGGCCGGTCGGCAGGGGCACACGCTCATCGTGCGTCAACAGCCGTATTTGGTACGGCTGTTGCACAGTACGCGCACGGAATGAACGCAGTAGTTCCGGGAGGCGGAACAGCGGAACGATGGAACGGCGGAACGTGGCGGACGTCGGGGAATGTCCGGCGCCGCAGGATCAACCGGCGTTCTTGATCGCCGAGATGTCGAAGTTCAGCTTGATCTTGTCGGAGACGAGGACGCCACCGGTCTCGAGCGCCGCATTCCAGGTGAGGCCCCACTCGGAGCGCAGGATCTCTGCCTTGCCCTCGAAGCCGACACGCTCGTTGCCGAAGGGGTCCTTCGCGGAGCCGTTGAACTCCAGGTCGATGGAGAGCGGCTTGGTGGTGCCGAGGATCGTCAGGTCGCCGGTGATGCGGTAGTCGTCGCCGCCCAGGGCCTCCGCCTTGGTGGAGTGGAACGTCATCGCCGGGAACTCGTCGGTCTTGAAGAAGTCCGCGCTCTTGAGATGGCCGTCACGGTCGGCGGAACCGGTGTCGATGCTGTCCATCTTGACGTCGATGGACGCGGTGGACCGGGACGGGTCCGTGCCGTCCAGGTGCAGGCTCCCGGAGAAGTCGAGGAAGCCGCCCTTGACGTTGGTGACCATGGCGTGCCGGGCGACGAAGCCGATCGTCGTGTGGGACGGGTCGATGGTGTAGTCGCCGGTGAGGGCGGCCAGATCGGGGTTCACGGCGACGGGCGCCGTGGCGGTGGCGGTGTCGGTCGTGTTCTTGCGGCCGAAGAGACTCATGACTGGCTCCTTGGGGATGAGCCCCGGCCTTGCACCGAGGCTGTTTAATCTTCAACGACCCCGACCGTAGACCTATTCCGTTCAACTTTCAACAGTTGTCGTGAGCCAGGCACTCACGCCCACCTGGCTCTCCGTCCTCGCCAACGACTCCGGACGCCAGGCCGTCCGGGTGTCGTGCGCGCCGATCCGTCCGTCGAGGTGCTCGCCACCGGACGCCGACTGCGGCCGCGTGTCACTCCGGGGGCGGCATGTGCGACCCACGAATGTGAGGTGTCTCTCGACTGATGTGTTTGTGTGACCCCTACAAGCCGAGAGCCCTCTGAGCAGTTGGAACGCCTGCATAAGGTAGGGGTTCTGTTCAGTGGTACCAGGAAAACGGGTCGGAGACTGTGAGGAGTCGACGGCTCGCTTTTCTTGGTGGACTTCGTATGGTCGCTACATGACCGTTTTGGACGAGACCGCCGAATCCTCGGCCGGCGAACCCACCGACGCGCGCGGGCGGGTGGCCGAACTCCACGCGATCCGTGCGGAGGCGCTGCGCGGACCCAGCGACAAGGCGACCGAGGCGCAGCACGCCAAGGGCAAGCTGACCGCCCGGGAGCGCATCGAGCTCCTGCTCGACGAGGGCTCGTTCAACGAGGTCGAGCAACTGCGCCGGCACCGGGCCACCGGCTTCGGCCTGGAGGCCAAGAAGCCGCACACCGACGGTGTGATCACCGGGTGGGGAACGGTGGAGGGCCGGACGGTCTTCGTCTACGCCCACGACTTCCGGATCTTCGGCGGCGCGCTGGGCGAGGCCCACGCCACGAAGATCCACAAGATCATGGACATGGCCATCGCGGCCGGGGCGCCGCTCGTGTCGCTCAACGACGGTGCGGGCGCGCGGATCCAGGAGGGCGTCTCCGCCCTCGCGGGTTACGGCGGCATCTTCCAGCGCAACACGAAGGCGTCCGGGGTCATCCCGCAGATCAGCGTCATGCTCGGCCCGTGCGCGGGCGGTGCGGCGTACTCGCCGGCGCTCACGGACTTCGTCTTCATGGTCCGTGACACCTCGCAGATGTTCATCACCGGCCCGGACGTCGTGAAGGCGGTCACCGGTGAGGAGATCACCCAGAACGGCCTCGGCGGCGCGGACGTGCACGCCGAGACCTCGGGCGTCGCGCACTTCGCGTACGACGACGAGGAGACCTGCATCGCGGAGGTCCGCTACCTCCTGTCGATGCTGCCGTCCAACAACCGCGAGAACCCGCCCCACGCGGACTCCGAGGACCCCGCCGACCGGCGCTCCGACGTACTCCTGGACCTCGTCCCCGCGGACGGCAACCGGCCGTACGACATGGCCAAGGTCATCGAGGAACTCGTCGACGACGGCGACTACCTGGAGGTCCACGAGCGCTGGGCCCGCAACATCATCTGCGCCCTGGCCCGTCTCGACGGCCAGGTGGTCGGCATCATCGCCAACCAGCCGCAGTCCCTGGCGGGTGTCCTGGACATCGAGGCCAGCGAAAAAGCCGCGCGGTTCGTGCAGATGTGCGACGCGTTCAACATTCCGATCGTCACTCTTCTGGACGTCCCCGGCTTTCTGCCCGGCGTCGACCAGGAGCACGGTGGGATCATCCGCCACGGCGCGAAGCTGCTGTACGCGTACTGCAACGCGACCGTGCCCAGGATCTCGCTGATCCTTCGGAAGGCGTACGGAGGTGCCTACATCGTCATGGACAGCCAGTCCATCGGGGCGGACCTCACGTACGCGTGGCCGACGAACGAGATCGCCGTGATGGGCGCCGAAGGTGCCGCCAACGTCATCTTCCGGCGGCAGATCGCCGAGGCCGAGGACCCCGAGGCGATGCGCGCGCGCATGGTCAAGGAGTACAAGTCCGAGCTGATGCACCCGTACTACGCGGCCGAGCGCGGCCTGGTGGATGACGTGATCGACCCGGCAGAGACCCGCGAGGTGCTCATCCGCTCCCTCGCGATGCTCCGCACCAAGCACGCGGACCTGCCCTCCCGTAAGCACGGCAACCCGCCGCAGTAACCCGGCGGACCCATCGCGGCAACCCCGCGGACCTCTCTCTCACGGAGACTGACACCTATGACCACGCCTGACATTCGCGTCGAGAAGGGCCACGCCGAGCCCGAGGAAGTCGCCGCCATCACGGCCATCCTCCTGGCCCGTGCCGCGGCCACCCCCGAGTCTCCGGCCCACCGGGGCCGCTCCAAGGCCGGCTGGCGCCGCCTGGAGCGCGAGCCCGGCTTCCGGGCGCCCCACAGCTGGCGCTGAGCCGAGCGTCGAAGGGCCCCCTCCGCCCGGAGGGGGCCCTTCGCATGCCTCGGTGGGTTCGCGACCGTCGCGGCGGAAACAAAGGGCGGGTCTCTCCCGAGGGGAGAGACCCGCCCTTTGCCAGCGATGCGTGCCCTACCGAAGGCGGGCCATCAGGGCGTGCTCCACGAGCGTGATGAGCGCCGACTTGGCGTCCGCGCGGTGCCGGGCGTCCGTCGTGATGATCGGGGTGTCCGGGCCGATCTGGAGCGCTTCGCGGACCTCGTCCGGGTTGTACGGCTGGTTTCCGTCGAAGCCGTTGAGGGCGATGACGAAGGGCAGGCCGCTGTTCTCGAAGTAGTCGACGGCGGGGAAGCAGTCGGCGAGACGGCGGGTGTCCACCAGCACGATCGCGCCGATGGCGCCGCGCACGAGGTCGTCCCACATGAACCAGAAGCGGTCCTGGCCGGGTGTGCCGAACAGGTAGAGGATCAGGTCCTGGTCCAGGGTGATGCGGCCGAAGTCCATGGCGACGGTGGTCGTCGTCTTGTCTCCGGTGTGGGTGAGGTCGTCGATGCCCGCGGACGCGGACGTCATCACGGCCTCGGTACGCAGCGGGTTGATCTCCGAGACGGCCCCGACGAACGTGGTCTTGCCCACGCCGAAGCCACCCGCCACCACGATCTTCGCCGAGGTGGTGGAGCGGGAAGGACCGCCGCTAGAGCTTGCGAAGTCCACTGAGCACCCTTTCGAGCAGTGTCACGTCTGGCTGGCCGCCGGCGTTCTCGTCGCCGCCGGGCTGATGGATGGCGACCAGGCCCGCCTCCGCCAAGTCGGCGACGAGAATCCTGGCCACGCCGAGAGGGATGGTGAGCAGGGCCGAGATCTCGGCCACCGACTTGATCTCCCGGCAGAGGTTGCAGATCCGCTGATGCTCGGGCAGCTGGCCCTGCATCTGGTGCGGCTGCGCGGTGGTGTGCACCAGCGCCTCGATGGCGAGCTGGTAGCGGGGCCTGGTGCGGCCGCCCGTCATGGCGTACGGGCGCACCAGGGGGTTCGATGCCCCGCCGGCGGGCGACGGCTCAGGGGAGCGGCGCTGCGGCTGCATGGGCTGGATGCGCGGCGCCGACGGCTGGTCGTACGGCGACGGACCGGGGCCCTGGGGGCCTTGGGGCGCGTACGGCTGCTGCCGCCGGTGGCTCGGTGCGGAGGGGAAGTTGTACCGGTTCGGGTTCTGCGAACCGTCACCCTGGCCCTGGCCATGGCCAGGACCGTAAGACCAGTTGCCCGAAGACGAACTGCCTGGGGGTGTTGCCACTTTCTCCTCCTCCGACATTGCCGGGCACCCATCGCTGTGGAAGCCGCGTCCCGAAACCTTACGGCCACGGGACGCCAAAAAGCACTGCTGTCTGCTAGTTGAGAAGGCTCCCCTGGAGCTCCGCACGCAGATCCGGCGTCAGGACCGTACCGGCACGGTCCACCAAAAGCGCCATCTCGTACCCGATGAGACCGATGTCCGCTTCCGGATGCGCGAGAACCGCAAGCGACGAACCATCGGAAATGGACATGATGAAGAGGAATCCTCGCTCCATCTCCACAACCGTCTGGTTCACGCTGCCACCCTCGAAGATCCGGGACGCGCCCGCGGTCAGCGAGGTAAGACCCGACGCGACGGCCGCCAGCTGGTCGGCGCGGTCGCGCGGGAAACCTTCGGACATCGCCAGAAGGAGTCCGTCGGCGGAGACCACCACCGTGTGAGACACCCCGGGGGTGTTGTCCACGAAGTTGGTGATCAACCAGTTCAGGTTCTGCGCCGCCTGGCTCATCGGGCTCACACTAACGCTCCTGGTTGTAGGTGCTGTCAGGACCGAAGCCCTGGCCGTTCGTGTCACTTCCTGCGTTGCGTCCCCGCTGGACGCCCCGGCGCAGGTTGCTCAGCCTGCCCCGGACGTCCTCCGGGGCGCGGGAGACCTGCGGGCCGCCCTGTGAGGTCGACTCCGCGGTGCCCTCGACCAGATTGGCCTTGGGTACCCGCCGCGGCAGGCCGGAGGAGGTGACCCCGCCCGCCTTGGGCTTCTTCAGCTGCTCGGCGCGCTGCCACCGCTGGTCGTTGGCCGACCGCCAGTCACCGGCGCCATTGCCGTTGCTGTCCGCGGTGGCCGGCGCATCCTGGCTCACGGTCGACCGGCCGGCCGCGCCGCTCGCGGGGGAACCGCGGCGCGGAAGCCCGGCGTCGGTGAGCTCGTGAGCGGCGGAGGGGGCCGGTCCCGGACGGTCGAAGCCTACGCGGTCCTGGTCCGCCACGTCAGCGGCCTGCGCGGATTCCGTTTCCGGAGCGTACTCGGATCGATACCCGTTCCGGTACTCGTCCTGCTGCGGCCAGTCGTCCTGGTAGGACTGGTCTTCGAACGCCGAGAACCTTTCCTGAGGGGATCCGTGGGCCGTCGGCTGGTCCTCCTGGACCGGCTCCGCATAGGTGGGTTCCGGATAACCGCCGTTCGACGGGAAGTACGTCTCGTCGTACGCCGTCTGCTGCTGCTCCCCGTACGCCGTCTGCTGGTGGTCGTACGCAGGCTGGTCGGGGTAGGCGCCGGAGGCGTTCTCGTAGGGCCGGCCGTCGTCGTAGGCGGGCCGCTCGGTGTCGTAGCCGGACCGGCCGTCGTAGCCGGACTGCCCGTCGTCGTAGCCGGACTGCCCGTCGTCGTAGCCGCGCTGCTGGTCGAACTCGTCGCGGTAGGACGGGGCCTCGAGCTCCGGGGTGTCCTGTGACTGGGACTCCAGGGCGGCGCGGCGCTCCTCACGCATCAGCGAGCGGCCGACGGGGTCCAGCTCCCGTATGTCGTCCGGGACGTCGGCGTAGCGGCTGTCGTCGAACCCCAGCTCGGCGGCCGTGCGCAGCGGCGGGCCCTGGAAGTTCTCGCCCTGGAAGGGCTGCTGCTCCGGGATGATCTGCGAGACCGTGAACTCGTCGCCCTGGGACTGCTGCTCGCCGCCGCCACCGTGGGTGATGATGTCGGGAAGCATGACGAGCGAGGTCGTACCGGCCTGCTCGCCGGAGGGACGCAGCTGCACGCGGATGCCGTGCCGGTCGGACAGCCGGCCGACCACGAACAGGCCCATGCGCTGCGAGATCGCGGCATCGACGGTCGGCGGGTTGGCCAGCTTGTGGTTGATGTCCGCGAAGTCCTCGGCGGTGAGGCCGATGCCCTTGTCGTGGATCTCGACCATCACACGGCCGTCGGGGAGACGGGTCGCGGTGACGCGGACCTTGGTCTGCGGCGAGGAGAACGTGGTGGCGTTCTCCAGGAGCTCGGCGAGCAGGTGCACGAGGTCGGTCACGGCGCGGCCGTGGATCTCGGCCTCCGGGACGCCGGAGAGCTCGATGCGCTCGTACTGCTCCACCTCGGAGGAGGCGGCACGCAGCACGTCCACGAGCGGCACCGGCTGGTCCCAGCGGCGGCCGGGCTCCTCGCCGGCGAGGACGAGGAGGTTCTCGCCGTTGCGGCGCATACGGGTGGCCAGGTGGTCCAGCCTGAAGAGGTTCTCCAGCTGGTCCGGGTCGGCCTCGTTGTTCTCCAGGTCGGTGATCAGGGTCAGCTGGCCCTCGATCAGTGACTGGTTGCGGCGCGAGAGGTTGGTGAAGATCGCGTTGATGTTGCCTCGCAGCAGGGCCTGCTCGGCGGCCAGTCGTACGGCCTCGCGGTGGACCTGGTCGAAGGCGCGGGCGACCTCGCCGATCTCGTCCGTGGAGGAGATCGGGATGGGCGCGACCCGGGTGTCGACCCGGCCGGGGTCGGTGCGCGAGAGCTGGTCGACCAGCATCGGCAGGCGCTGCTCGGCGATACCGAAGGCGGCGTTGCGCAGCTGGCGCATGGAGCGGCTCATCTGGCGGGCCATGAGACTGGCGATGATGAACGCGGCGAGCAGGGCGACGATGACGATGGCGCCGTTGACGATGGCGTCCCGCTGGGCGTCGGAGGCGATCTGGCCCGCGTCGGCGACGGCCCGGCCGATGAGGTCGGACTCGATTTCGTCGTAGCCGTCGAACTTGGCGGTGGACGCGGCCATCCAGGTCGCCGGGGTGATGCCCTTCTCGGCCAGCGCCGCGGGCTGCTCGGCGGCGACGCCCTGGACCATCTTCTTCATGGAGGGCGGGGCCACGAAGTCCTTGCCCGCCGCCTCGGCCTGGCGCTTGGCCTCGGCGACCCGCTGCTCGCCTTCCTTGGTCTTCTGCGCCATGACGGCCTTGAGCCGGTCGGAGTCCTGCTGGGTACCGCCGGAGACGTACTCCTGGATGGCGATGTTCTCCAGGTAGGCGTACGAGGTGAACGCGACGCGCTGCTGGTTGTAGATCGTCTCGTTGTCGCTGGGCTTGACGAGCAGGTGCATACCGATCGACCGCTGCAGCGAGGCGGCGCCCTTGGCCAGGGCGACGGCGTACACGGTGCGGCCGTAGCTGGTGATGTTGCCGGTGCCCAGGCCGAGCTCGTTGGAGAACTCCAGCAGATAGTGCTCGACGGCGACGTAGCCCTCTTCGGTCTTCACCGGGTCCATCGCCGTGGTGTACGCCGCCTTGCGCAGGTTCGTGAGCTGCGGCTCGGCCTTCTCCACGAGGGCGAGCCGGCGCTCCAGGCCGTAGCCGGAGGGCATGCCCTCGACGGACGCGTGGAAGGCGGCGGCCTTCTCGTCGGTCGTGGCGCGGACCCGCTCGACAACCTTGTCGTCGTCGTTCTGCTTGCCGTCCAGGAGCGGCTGGGCGGACATGTCACGCTCATTGAGCAGGGCGGCGGCGTACTCCGAGGCGGAGGCCACGATCCCCGCGATCTTCTCGGCGTCCTTCGCCTCGTTCCAGGTGTCGATGGAGCCCTTCACCTGGAAGCCACCCATGACCAGACCGACCAGCACGGGTATGAGCAGGATGGCATTCAGTCTGGTCGGTACGCGCCAGTTACGCGGAGAGAATCGGCCGCCGCTGGACGCAGGTGGTGCCGCCGGCTCCGAGCCGGGCACGTTTGTGGGTGCTGCTCCGCGCGGCGGCGGGGTGAAGTTGCCCCGCGCCGACGGCTCGGGACCGTTCTTGCTTCGCCTCACTCGACCAACAACCTCTCGGCGTCGGCACCTACGTTGTGCCGCGTGTGTCTTCCGGCCCTTGACTACCGGGCAGTTCAGGCATTCCAGCACGTCAGCCTGTGCTGGTCCAAACACTCGGAACCAAGGATTCCGAGCTGTGTAAGCCCCAGATAAAACGGGCATAAAGAGCGAGCCCCGTCAAAAGACGGGGCCTTTGTGAGCACAGCGGCACCAGACGACCGCGACGCGTGTCGGTACCACCGAATATCTCTGTCGAAACGTTATGAACACCCTGGCCGACCGTGTCAAAGCGCACAGCCGGCTCCGGTGCTTCTACGACAACTGCCGTATATCATGGCCGACTTGCGCGTTACCGCAGCCGTGCCATGAGCGCGTGCTCGACCAGCGTGATCAGCGCGCTCTTGGCATCCGCCCGGTGCCGGGCGTCCGTCGTGATGATGGGTGCGTCCGGGCCGATCTGCAACGCCTCGCGGACCTCTTCGGGCGTGTAGGGCTGGTGCCCGTCGAAGCCGTTGAGGGCGATGACGAAGGGCAGGCCGCTGTTCTCGAAGTAGTCGACGGCGGGGAAGCAGTCGGCGAGACGGCGGGTGTCCACCAGGACCACGGCGCCGATGGCGCCGCGTACCAGGTCGTCCCACATGAACCAGAAGCGGTCCTGGCCGGGTGTGCCGAACAGGTAGAGGATCAGGTCCTGGTCCAGGGTGA
Organism: Streptomyces montanus; assembly: GCF_005786655.1. Taxonomy (NCBI): domain Bacteria; kingdom Bacillati; phylum Actinomycetota; class Actinomycetes; order Kitasatosporales; family Streptomycetaceae; genus Streptomyces; species Streptomyces montanus. The sequence continues at coordinate 2,619 of NZ_VBZC01000023.1, read as the reverse complement.
TGCGGCCGAAGTCCATGGCGACGGTGGTCGTCGTCTTGTCTCCGGTGTGGGTGAGGTCGTCGATGCCCGCGGACGCGGACGTCATCACGGCCTCGGTACGCAGCGGGTTGATCTCCGAGACGGCCCCGACGAACGTGGTCTTGCCCACGCCGAAGCCACCCGCCACCACAATCTTCGCGGAGGTGGTCGCCCGCCCTCCGTCAGAGCTTGCGAAGTCCACTGAGCACCCTTTCGAGCAGTGTCACGTCCGGAGCGCCGCCGTTGCTCTCGTCGCCACCAGGCTGGTGGATGGCGACGAGACCGGCTTCCGCGAGGTCCGCGACGAGAATGCGAGCCACGCCCAGTGGCATGGACAGGAGTGCCGACACCTCGGCGACCGACTTCACCTCACGGCAGAGGTGGCAGATCCGCTGGTGCTCGGGGAGCAGCCCCATGAGCTGGGTGGGGTCGGCCGTGGTGCTGATCAACGCCTCGATCGCGAGCTGGTAGCGCGGCCGGGTCCGGCCGCCGGTCATCGCATACGGACGTACCAGCGGCTGGTCGCCCTCGTCCCCGTACGGCTCTGCGTACGGATCGTGAGAGGCGGTGGGCGGGGTCATGAATCCTCCGGGCGGGACAGCAAGTCGGTCATGTGCCGTCTGATGAGGGCCGGTGGGGAGTGTGGCGGCCGGACGGTGTCTTGCGTTCGGTGGTGCCGGGATCTAGTGCAGCAGGCTGCCCTGCAGTTCTGCGCGCAGGTCGGGTGTGAGTACGGCGCCCGCACGGTCGACGAGCAGTGCCATCTCGTAGCCGACGAGGCCGATGTCGCAGTCCGGGTGGGAGAGGACGGCGAGGGACGATCCGTCCGAGATGGACATCAGGAAGAGGAAGCCACGCTCCATCTCGACCACCGTCTGGGCCACGGTGCCGCCCTCGAAGATCCGGGAGGCACCGGCCGTGAGAGAGGTCAGTCCGGAGGCGACTGCCGCCAGCTGGTCGGCGCGGTCGCGCGGGAAACCCTCGGACATCGCCAGAAGGAGACCGTCGGCGGAGACGACGACGGTGTGGGACACCCCGGGGGTGTTGTCAACGAAGTTGGTGATCAACCAGTTGAGGTTCTGTGCCGCTTGGCTCATCTGGCTCAACTAACGCTCCTGCTGGTGAGTGGGGCTGGGGAAGCTGCCGGTCTGGCCGGTACCGGCCTGGCGACCCTGCTGGATGCCCCGTCGGAGATTGGTCAGCCGGCCGCGTACGTCATCGGGCGCACGCGAGACCTGCGGACCGCTTTGGTGCTGTTGCTGCTGAGCCGTGCCCGCGACCAGGTTGGCGCGGGGCACTCGGCGCGGCAGGCCGGAGACGGTGACGCCACCCGCGCTGGGCTGGCGTACCCGCTCGGCCTGGCGGCCGAGTTCGTCGTTGGGAGTGGCGCGCCAGGACGACGTGGCTGTGGGGGCCGGTGCCGACGCCGGGCGCGGCGGGGCCGCGGGAGCCGGAGGCGGGTCCTGCGGCGCGGTGGACTCGCTCTGGGCGTCGTTGTCCTGAGCGTGGTGGAACCAGTTGGTCTCGAGGGTGTCGTACAGCGGCGTACGCCCGTCGCCGGGACCCGTCGCCGGCGGCAGGGCCTCGGGCTCGTGCTGCGGCTGCGGGGGAAGCGTGGGACGCCGACGCGGCTGCGGACGCTGCAGTGGCGGCCGGGCGCCGTTGGCTCCCGGGCGCTCGAACTGGCCGGTGTCGTTGCCACCCTGGCGCTCGCCCTGGTCCGGCGCCGGGAACTCACCGGTGTCCTGACGGCCGTCGCGGCCGGCGGGGGAACCGTTGTAGCCGGAGCCCGGTACCTGGAACTGGCCGGTCGAGGACGAGTCCTGCCGGTTGTCGGGGCCGGGCGGCATGGCGAACTGGCCGCTGGAAGGGTTCTGCCGGGCGGAAGGATTCGGCGGACCGAACACGTCCGGCCGCACGAACTGCCCGGTGCCCTGCTGGGCGCCCGCCCCGGGACGCGGAGCGTCGTAGTCCGGCCGGGCGAACTCGCTGGTGGAGGCAGGACCCTGGCGGTCGTCGATCCGCGGGAACTCCTCGGTCGAGCCCGGCCCCTGGCGGTCGTCGCCCCGCGGCATACGAGACGTCGAGGAGGTGACCTCCGGCTCCTCGTGACCGCGCGGGCCGTCCTGCGAGGAGCGCGGCACCGGCGGCTGCGCGTTGTCGTCGCTCCAACTGGGGACACGCGGCTGCGGGTTGCCCCCGGGCAGCTCGGCACGCGGACCACCGGGCGGCGGCAGTTGCGGCTTGCGCGGGGGACGGCCCTGCTCGGCGTTGCCGCCGGGGCGCTGCTGCGGCGGTACGGGGCCACGGCCGCCGAAGGTGTCCTGACGGCCGCTCTCGTTGAAGCCGCCGCTGAACATGTCCTGACGGCCGCTGTCGTCGAAGCCCTGCGGCGCACCCGTACCCGCGGCCTGGAGGCCCTGCGGGGCACCCGGTGCGGCACCGGCCGGGGCCGGCCTGCCCTGCGGGGACTGCGCCGGCTGCTGGGGCGACTGCGGCCCACGGGCTCCGCCCGGCCCGGCCGGACGGCCGTCCGAGTCACGCCCGGGCAGGGCGCGAGGACTCGGGCCCGCACCGACCTGACCGCGCTGCGGTCCGGCG
>NZ_VBZC01000022.1:12472-149702 GCF_005786655.1 Streptomyces montanus | reverse complement strand
TCGGCCTCGCCACGCCGCAGGCGGGCGCCGCCGTCGCCGATCCGGGTGGCGCACCGGCCGCACCCGCCGCGCCTTCCGCCGCCGCGGCCGCGGCCGAGGACTTCCAGCAGGTCACCCTCGCCAAGGGCGAACCCGAGGTCGGCGAGCCCATGTCGCTGGCCGTCCTCCCGGACCGCTCGGTTCTGCACACCTCGCGCGACGGCGAACTCCGCCTGACCGACGCGGCCGGCAACACGAAGCTCGCGGGCAAACTCGATGTCTACTCGCACGACGAGGAGGGGCTGCAGGGCATCGGCGTCGACCCCGGCTTCGCCGACAACCGCTTCATCTACCTCTACTACGCCCCGCCGCTGGACACCCCGGCGGGCGACGCCCCCGAGACGGGCACCGCCGCCGACTTCGCGCCCTTCGACGGCGTCAACCGGCTCTCGCGCTTCGTCCTGAAGACGGACGGCACCCTCGACGCCGCCAGCGAGAAGAAGATCCTCGACGTCCCGGCCTCACGCGGCATCTGCTGCCACGTCGGCGGCGACATCGACTTCGACGCGGCCGGAAACCTCTATCTGTCGACCGGTGACGACTCCAACCCGTTCCAGTCGGACGGCTTCACCCCCATCGACGAGCGCGCGAACCGCAACCCCGCCTTCGACGCCCAGCGGACGGCCGGCAACACCAACGACCTGCGCGGCAAGATCCTCCGCGTCAAGGTGAACGCCGACGGCTCGTACTCCATACCCGACGGCAACCTCTTCGCGCCCGGCACGGACAAGACCCGCCCCGAGATCTACGCGATGGGCCTGCGCAACCCGTTCCGCTTCAGCGTCGACAAGAAGACCGGCATCCTGTACGTGGGCGAGTACGGCCCGGACGCCGGCGCCGCCGACCCCGCGCGCGGACCCGCCGGCCAGGTCGAGTTCGCCCGTATCACCAAGCCCGGGAACTTCGGCTGGCCGTACTGCACGGGCAAGAACGACGCGTACAAGGACTACGACTTCGCCACCGGCACATCGGGCGCGGCCTTCGACTGCGACGCCCCCAAGAACACCTCGCCGAACAACACCGGCCTGACCGACCTGCCTCCGGCGCAGCCCGCCTGGATTCCCTACAACGGGGCGTCCGTACCGGAGTTCGGCGACGGCTCCGAGTCCCCGATGGGCGGCCCGGTCTACCACTACGACGCGGGCCTCGACTCGCCGGTCAAGTTCCCCGAGGCGTACGACGGGGACTTCTTCGCCGGGGAGTTCGGCCGCCGCTGGATCAAGAGGATCACCTCGGACGCCGACGGCACCGTGCAGTCCATCAGCGACATCCCCTGGTCCGGCACCCAGGTGATGGACATGACCTTCGGCCCGGACGGCGCGCTGTACGTCCTCGACTACGGCATCTCATGGTTCGGCGGGGACGAGAACTCGGCCCTGTACCGGATCGAGAACGCCACCGACGGCCACTCACCCGTGGCGCAGGCCGCGGCCGACCGTACGTCGGGCCAGGCGCCGCTGACGGTGAAGTTCTCGTCCGCCGGCACCAGTGACGCCGACGGCGACTCCCTCACGTACAGCTGGGACTTCGGCGACGGCGGCAAGTCGACGTCGGCGAACCCCACGCACAAGTACACGAAGAACGGGACGTACACGGCGACGCTGACGGCCAAGGACGCGAGCGGCCGGACCGGCAGCGCGAGCGTGCGCGTCGTCGTGGGCAACACGGCGCCGAAGGTCACCCTGGAACTGCCGGGTGACGGGCAGCTGTTCAGCTTCGGGGACGCGGTGCCGTTCAAGGTCAAGGTCACCGACCCGGAGGACGGGACGATCGACTGCGCCCGCGTCAAGGTCACGTTCGTCCTCGGCCACGACAGCCACGGCCATCCGGTGACCTCGGCCAACGGCTGTTCCGGCACCCTCCAGACCAGCGCCGACGGCGGCCATGACGAGAACGCGAACATCTTCGGCGTCATCGACGCGGAGTACACCGACGGCGGTGGCGGCGGCCAGGAAGCGCTCACCACCCACGACCAGGCCGTCGCGCAGCCCAGGCACCGGCAGGCCGAGCACTTCGGCAAGGCCTCGGGAGCCACGGTGCAGTCTCGTACCACCGCGCACGGCGGCAAGACCATCGCCTACATCGGCAACGGCGACTGGATCTCCTTCGAGCCGTATGTCCTGAGCAACGCCACGAAGATCACGGCGCGGGTCGCCTCCCCCGGCGCCGGCGGAAAGCTGGAGGTCCGCGCGGGCTCGCCCACGGGACCTCTCCTCGGCACCGCGACGGTCCCGACGACCGGCGGCTGGGAGAACTACCAGGACGTCAGCGCGTCCCTGACGAAGGCACCGCGCGGGACGACCAAGCTCTACCTCGTATTCAAGGGACGAGGAAGCAGCACGCTGTACGAGGTGGACGACTTCACCTTCACGACCCGCTGAGGGGGGGTGGGCTGCCATGCGAGCGAAAGTCAGAACGGTCATTGCGGTTGTGGGCGCCGCCCTGCTCATCGGGTGTGTGTCGGGACCGGCTGTGTCGGATTCGGCCGTGTCGAAGGGAGGACCGGGAAAACCCACCGAGCGGGACCGGGTCCTGGTGTTCTCCAAGACGGCCGGGTTCCGGCACGATTCCATCCCCGACGGGGTCAGCGCCCTGAAGGACCTCGGCGCCGCGCACGGACTCGCGGTGGACGCGACGGAGGACGGGGGAGCCTTCACCTCCCGCAACCTCGCCCGGTACGACGCCGTCGTGTTCCTGTCGACGACCGGAGACGTGCTCGACGAGGCCCAGCAGAAGGCCTTCGAGGGCTACATCGGGCGCGGCGGAGGCTACGTGGGCATCCACGCGGCCGCCGACACCGAGTACGACTGGGCCTTCTACGGCGGACTGGCGGGAGCGTACTTCCAGTCGCACCCCGCCATTCAGCCGGCCAAGGTGAACGTCGAGGACCGTGCCCATCCGGCGACCTCGCATCTGGGGGAGTCCTGGGAACGCACGGACGAGTGGTACAACTACCGCTCCAATCCACGAGACCGGGCCCATGTCCTGGCCTCGCTCGACGAGTCCTCGTACACCGGCGGCACGATGAACGGCGACCATCCGATCGCCTGGTGCCAGGAGTACCGGGGCGGCCGCGCCTTCTACACCGGAGGCGGCCACACCAAGGAGTCGTACGCCGATACCGCCTTCCGGCAGCACCTGCTGGGCGGAATCCGCTGGGCCGTCGGCGCGGCCCAGGCCGACTGCCGTCCGGAGAAGGGGTATGCGCCCCTCTTCGACGGCACCGCCGAGTCACTGTCGCAGTGGAAGCAGGCGGGCCCGGGTTCGTTCACGCTCTCGGACGACGGCACGCTCACGTCGTCCGGCGGCATGGGCATGCTCTGGTACGCGGCCACCGCATTCGGCTCGTACTCGCTGAAGCTCGACTGGAAGATGGCGAGTGACTCGGGTGACGACAACTCCGGTGTCTTCGTGGGATTCCCGCCCTCCGACGACCCCTGGTCGGCCGTCGACAAGGGGTACGAGATCCAGATCGACGCCACGGACGCACCCGACCGCACGACCGGATCCGTCTACAGCTTCCAGTCCGCCGACATCAGCAAGCGCGACCGTGCGCTGAATCCGCCGGGGGAGTGGAACACGTACGAGATCCGCGTGGAGGGCGAACGGCTCCGCGTCTATCTCAACGGCGAGAAGATCAACGATTTCACCAACACCGATCCGGCGCGGAGCCTGCGCGACGGCCATGTCGGCATCCAGAACCACGGGGCCGACGACCGGGTGTCCTTCCGCGACATCCGGATCAAGGAACTGCCCGGGAAGGCGTCGAGGAGTTCGGCTCCGCCGGGTGACTGAGCGACGGCGGGCGGGGGACGCCGGACTCCCGCCCGCCGTCTTTCCTCGTCGTCCTTCTGGTTCTTGTCCCGCCGGTCCTGGTTCCTGTACGGCTTGTTTGGCTCGCGTACGACAAGGAGGCTGCCCATGTCCGCCGACCCGTCCCCTTCCCAGCCCCGGGTGGGCGTGTGGCTGATCGGAGCGCGCGGCTCCGTCGCCACCACCGTCGTCGCGGGCTGCGCGGCCATGACCGCGGGCCTGCATCCTCCGACGGGCATGGTCACCGAGACCGACCTCTTCCACGGCACCGGCCTGCCGGCGTTGTCGTCCCTCGTCTTCGGCGGCCACGACACTGTGGACTGGCCGCTGCCCAAGCGTGCGGAGGCCCTGGCCGCCGGAGGCGTCCTGCCGCACAGCCTCCCGACGGCCGTGGCGGCCGAACTCGCCGCCGCCGACCGGGAGATCCGCCCGGGCGGTCCCGCACCGGGCGACACACGGGACTCCACGGGCCTCATCGAGACGTTCACGGCGGACCTGCGGGACTTCCTGCGCCGTCACCGTCTCGCGCGGGCGGTGGTGGTGAACGTGGCGTCCACGGAACCGGCCCCCACCGGGTCCGAGCTCCCCGCGAGCTCGCTCTACGCCGCGGCGGCCCTACAGGCCGGCTGCCCGTATGTGAACTTCACACCCTCGACGGGCCTGCACCACCCGGCTCTCCAGGATCTGGCGGCCTCCCGCGGCCTGCCCTTCGCCGGCCGCGACGGCAAGACCGGCCAGACCCTGCTGCGGTCGGTCCTCGGCCCGATGTTCGCGCAGCGCGCCCTGTCGGTCCGGGCCTGGTCCGGCACGAACCTGCTGGGCGGCGGTGACGGTGCGGCCCTGTCCGACCCGGCGGCCGCGGCGGCGAAGAACGCGGGCAAGGAACGCGTCCTCGCCGACACCCTCGACGCGGTCCCCGAGGGCGAGGTCCACATCGACGACGTACCGGCGCTCGGCGACTGGAAGACCGCCTGGGACCACATAGCCTTCGACGGCTTCCTCGGTACGCGCATGATCCTCCAGACCACCTGGCAGGGCTGCGACTCCGCCCTCGCCGCACCCCTGGTCCTGGACCTGGCCCGCCTGCTGGCCCGGGCCCACGAGGCGGGACTCTCGGGCCCGCTCGGCGAACTGGGCTTCTACTTCAAGGACCCGCTGGGCGACGGTCCCGCGGCCCTGGGGGAGCAGTACACGCAACTGGCGCGGTTCGCGGAACGGTTACGGGCGCCGGCGCCCTCGGAACCGCGGAGTCTGCCGGGGGAGGGGCGATGAGGCCGAACCCCTGGGCCGAACTGCTGCGCCTCCCCGCCCTGTTCACCGTCCCCGGCGACGCACTCGCGGGCGCCGCCGCGGCCGGAGCACGGCCGACCCGGGGCACGCTGCTCGCCATAGGGTCCTCCCTCTGCCTGTACGAGGCGGGCATGGCCCTGAACGACTGGGCCGACCGCACCGAGGACGCCGTCGACCGCCCGCACCGCCCCCTGCCCTCGGGCCGCATCCGGCCTGCGGCCGCACTGGCGGCGGCCGGGGGCCTGACCGCAGCGGGCCTGACCCTGGCAGCCCGCGCCGGACGCCGGCCGTTCGCCGTGGCGGGGGCGCTGGCGGCCACCGTCTGGTCGTACGACCTGGTCCTCAAACGGACGGCCGCGGGCCCCGCGGCGATGGCCACCGCCCGCGCCCTGGACCTCCTCCTCGGCGCGGCGGCCACCAGCGGTCACACCCGTGGGGCCTTGCCCTCCGCCCTGACGCTCGGCACCCACACCCTGGCCACCACCACGGTCTCCCGCCACGAGACGCAGGGCGGATCCCCCATGGCCCCGTTGGCCGCACTCGCCACCACCACGGCACTGACGTGGACGATGACGCACGGCCCTCGGACCGAGAGCCCCGGCGCCGCCTCAGGGCCCGCTCGGGGACCCGGGTCACGCTCCTCGCGCGCCACCGTGGAGGCCGCCCTGCGCACGGCGCTCGCCGCCGCCTACGCCGCGACCTCCGCGCGCCCCCTCTTCCACGCCGCCCTCAACCCGTCACCCCCGCTCACCCAACGAGCCGTCGGCGGCGGCATCCGCGCCATGATCCCGCTCCAGGCCGCCCTCTCCGCCCGCTCGGGGGCCCTCACCACGGCCCTGGTGACCGCCGCCCTCGCCCCGGCCGCCCGCAAGTTCGCCCGGAAGGTGAGCGTGACATGAGCGCCCAGCCGGCCCACCGCCCCCGCACCCAGTCGCCCCCACAGCCGAATCGTCACCCCCTCCGCTACGGCTACGGCACCAACGGCCTCACCGACCTCCGCCTCGACGACGCCCTCTCCCTGCTCGCCGACCTCGGCTACGACGGCGTGGGCCTGACCCTCGACCACATGCACCTCGACCCGCTCGCACCGGACCTCGCCGCCCGCACCCGCCGCGTGGCGCGAAGGCTGGACGCGCTCGGTCTGGGTGTCACCATCGAGACCGGCGCCCGCTATGTCCTCGACCCGAGGCACAAGCACGGTCCGTCTCTGCTGGATCCGGACCCGGAGCAACGTGCCCGACGCGTCGACCTGCTCGTCCGGGCCGTCCACGTCGCCACCGACCTCGGCGCCCACGCCGTGCACTGCTTCAGCGGCATCACCCCCGAGGGCACGGACGAGGACTCCGCCTGGAAGCGCCTCGCCGAGACACTCGCTCCGGTCCTCGACGCCGCCACCACCGCCGGAATCCCGCTCGCCATCGAACCCGAACCGGGCCACCTCCTCGCCACCCTCGACGACTTCCACCGTCTGCGCCGAACCCTCGGCAGCCCGGACACCCTCGGCCTCACCCTCGACATCGGCCACTGCCAGTGCCTCGAACCCCTGCCACCCGCCGAGTGCGTCCGCGCCGCCGCACCCTGGCTGCGTCATGTCCAGATCGAGGACATGCGCCGCGGCATCCATGAACACCTCCCCTTCGGCGACGGAGAGATCGACTTCCCGCCCGTACTGCAAGCCCTGGCCGCCACCCCCTATCAGGGCCTGATCGTCGTCGAACTGCCCCGCCACTCCCACGCGGGTCCTCAGTTCGCTGAGCAGTCCCTCCCGTTCCTGCACCGCGCCTCCGGTGCTCCGAGCCCGCCCCAAGCCCCCGACGAGACCCCGATCCCCGGCGAGGAGCCCGTCGCCTCCGAAGGGAGAACCCCGTGACCCACCTCCACAACGCCTCCGCCGCTTCCTCCGGTACTCCCTCCGCTCCTTCCTCCGCCAGTGCGGTGGAACCCGTCTCCGCCCTGCGCGCCCGTCTGAACTCACAGCTGGACGCCGCCGCCCGCGCCTGGCTGGACCGGGCCCTGGACGAGGCGGCCGCCCACCCGGGCACACACGGGCCCATCTCCGCCTGGGAGTTGCGGATCGCCGAGGCGGGCCGCCGCTGCGGACCCGAGCACGCCGACACCGCCCGCGTACTCCTGCTGCACGCCGCCCGGGCGGACGCCGACGCCCTCGGCCGCGTCTACCGCCAGGGCACCGCCGCCGAACGCCGCGCCGTCCTGCACGCGTTGCCCCACCTCATGCCGGGCCCCGACGCCCTGCCGATCGTCGAGGACGCGCTGCGCACCAACGACACCCGCCTCGTCGCCGCCGCCGTCGGGCCGTACGCCGCCCGGCACCTGGACGCCCACAACTGGCGGCACGCGGTTCTGAAGTGCCTGTTCACCGGTGTCCCCATCGATGCGGTGGCCGACCTGCCCCACCGCGCCCGCGCCGACGCCGAACTGGCCCGCATGCTGGGCGACTACGCCGACGAACGCTCCGCCGCGGGCCGTCCCGTGCCCGACGACCTGCACCGTGTCCTGGCCCTGACCGAGCCCGGGAGCGACGCGCCCACAGCCTCGGCGCCGTCGCCCCACCCCGGCACCCCGTCCGGCAAGGAGTCCTGATGCGCATCTTCGACCCCCACATCCACATGACGTCACGGACCACCGACGACTACGAGGCCATGCACGCCGCCGGCGTCCGAGCCCTGGTCGAACCCTCCTTCTGGCTCGGCCAGCCCCGCACCTCACCCGCCTCCTTCCTCGACTACTTCGACTCCCTCCTGGGCTGGGAACCCTTCCGCGCCGCCCAGTACGGCATCGCCCACCACTGCACGCTCGCCCTCAACCCCAAGGAGGCGAACGACCCCCGCTGCGTGCCCGTCCTGGACGAACTGCCCCGCTATCTCGTCAAGGACCAGGTCGTAGCCGTCGGTGAGATCGGCTACGACTCGATGACCCCCGCCGAGGACGCCGCGCTGGCCCGGCAGCTCCAGCTCGCCGCCGACCACGAACTGCCCGCCCTCGTGCACACCCCGCACCGCGACAAGCTGGCCGGCCTGCGCCGCACCCTCGACGTCGTCCGGGAGTCCGCGCTGCCCCCGGACCGTGTGCTGATCGACCACCTCAACGAGACCACGGTCAAGGAGGCCAAGGACGGCGGCTGCTGGCTCGGGTTCTCCGTGTATCCGGACACCAAGATGGACGAGGAGCGGATGGTCGAGGTACTGCGGGAGTACGGGCCGGAGCGCGTCCTCGTCAACTCCGCCGCCGACTGGGGCAGAAGCGACCCCCTCAAGACCCGCAAGGTCGGCGACGCCCTGCTCGAGGCGGGCTTCACCGAGGACGACGTCGACCAGGTGCTGTGGCGCAACCCCGTGGCCTTCTACGGACTCAGCGGCCGTCTCCACCTCGAGGTCGCCGACACGGACGCCACCCATGAGGGCAACTCCATCCTCCGCGGCACGCCGGTCACCGACGCGGCGACCCGGGAGGCGTAACCCATGCGCTTCCGCCACCCCGACGGTTCGACCGTCCACCTCGCCTACTGCACGAACGTCCACCCCGCCGAAACCCTCGACGGTGTCCTCGCCCAACTCCGCGAGCACTGCGAACCCGTACGCCGCCGCCTCGGCCGCGATCGCCTCGGCATCGGGCTGTGGCTGGCCAAGGACGCCGCCCACGCCCTCGTCACCGACCCGGCCGCCCTGCGCGGGCTGCGCACGGAACTCGATGCCCGAGGCCTCGAAGTCGTCACCCTCAACGGCTTCCCGTACGAAGGGTTCGGCGCCGAAGAGGTCAAGTACCGCGTGTACAAGCCGGACTGGGCCGACGCCGAACGACTCGACCACACCACCGCCCTGGCCCGTGTCCTGGCCGGACTCCTCCCCGACGACGTCACCGAAGGCTCCGTCTCCACACTGCCGCTCGCCTGGCGGACCGCCTATGACGACACCCGTGCCGCCGACGCCCACAAGGCCCTCGCCACCCTCGCCGAACGTCTCGACGCCCTGCAGGAGCTGACCGGCCGCTCCATCCGCATCGGCCTGGAGCCGGAGCCCGGCTGCATCGTCGAAACCACCACGGACGCCATCGCCCCGCTCACCGCGATCGGCCACGACCGCATCGGCGTCTGCGTCGACACCTGTCACCTCGCCACCTCCTTCGAAGATCCGCACACTGCCCTGGACGCGCTGACCGCCGCCCGCGTCCCCGTCGTCAAGTCCCAGCTCTCAGCCGCCCTGCACGCCGAACACCCGCACTTGCCGGAAGTCCGCGAGGCCCTCGCCGCCTTCGACGAACCCCGCTTCCTGCACCAGACCCGCACCGGGACCGCAGCAGGACTGCGAGGCACCGACGACCTCGGCGAAGCCCTCAAGGGTGACTCCCTCCCCGAGGCGTCCCCGTGGCGCGCCCACTTCCATGTCCCGCTGCACGCGGCCCCCGCCGCGCCCCTCACCTCCACGCTGCCCGTACTCAAGGACGCGCTGACCCGACTCGTGGGCGGCCCGCACCCGCTCACCCACCATCTGGAGGTCGAGACGTACACCTGGCAGGCACTCCCGCCCGAGCTCCGACCCCGCACCCGAGCTCAGCTCGCCGACGGCATCGCCGCGGAACTCACCCTCGCCCGCGACCTGTTGACGGATCTCGGCCTGAAGGAGCTGCCGTGAGGCGGACCGTGAACGAGACCGTGCGCCAGTCCATGGACCAGGCCGTGCACCAGGCCCCGGAACACAGCGGCCCCACCCCTCTCCTCGTCCTCGACGTCGTCGGCCTCACCCCCCGTCTCCTAGACCACATGCCCCACCTCAAAGCCCTCGGACAGACCGGCTCCCGGGCCCATCTCGGCACCGTCCTGCCCGCCGTCACCTGCGCCGCCCAGTCCACGTTCCTCACCGGCACCCACCCCGCCGAGCACGGCATCGTCGGCAACGGCTGGTACTTCCGCGAACTCGGCGACGTGCTGCTGTGGCGCCAGCACAACGGCCTTGTGTCCGGCGACAAGCTGTGGGACGCCGCCCGTCGCGCGCACCCCGGCTACACCGTCGCCAATATCTGCTGGTGGTACGCCATGGGCGCCGACACCGACATCACCATCACCCCCCGCCCGATCTACTACGCCGACGGCCGCAAGGAACCCGACTGCTACACCAGGCCCCCGGCCCTGCACGACGAACTCACCGAGAAATTCGGCACGTTCCCGCTGTTCCACTTCTGGGGTCCCGGCGCCGACCTCGTCTCCAGCCGCTGGATCATCGACGCGACCCGCCACATCCTGCGCACCCGCCACCCGGACCTGACCCTGTGCTACCTCCCTCATCTCGACTACGACCTGCAGCGCTTCGGCCCCGACGACCCGCGCTCCCTGAAAGCGGCCGCAGACCTGGACGCGGCCATGGCCCCCCTTCTCGACGACGCGCGAGCGGAAGGCCGTACCGTCGTCGCCCTGTCCGAGTACGGCATCACCCGCGCGGACCGTCCCATCGACATCAACCGCGCGCTGCGCCGCGCCGGTCTCCTCGAGGTGCACACACAGGACGGCATGGAGTACCTCGACCCGATGGCCTCACGTGCCTTCGCCGTCGCCGATCACCAGATCGCCCACGTCTACGTACGCCGCCCGGAAGACCTCGACGTCACCCGGGCAGCGCTCGCCGATCTGCCCGGCATCGAGCAACTCCTCGACGACGAGGGCAAGAAGACCCATCACCTCGACCATCCGCGCTCCGGCGAACTCGTCGCCGTCGCGGAGCCGGACGCCTGGTTCACGTACTACTACTGGCTCGACGACGCGCACGCGCCCGACTTCGCGCGGCTCGTCGAGATCCACCGCAAACCCGGCTACGACCCGGTCGAGCTCTTCATGGATCCGCTCGACCCGTACGTCAAGGTCAAGGCGGCGGGCGCACTGGCCCGCAAGAAGCTCGGCATGCGCTACCGCATGGCGGTCGTGCCCCTCGATCCGTCACCTATTCGCGGCAGCCACGGCCGCCTTCCCACGAGCGACGACGACGGTCCGCTCATCATCTGCTCCACCCCCCGCGCTGTCGGCGACCGCCTCGCGGCCACCGACGTGAAATCACTGCTGCTCCAACTCGCCGGTCTCGGCTGACCGCCACGACCGGCACGACTCGGCCTTCCGGCCGCAAGCGACCTGTCTCTTCCGACTGGTCACAAGTGAAGCACTCACCACTGACAACGCCCTCCGACACCGAGGAGTTCCAGGCATGAGCCGCTCCAGCCGCACCACAGTCACGGCCCCCACCAGCAAGAACGACGACCCAGAGCTCACCCGTCGCCTCAGCAGACGAGGCATGCTCGGCGTGGCCGCCGGCGCCACTGCCGCCGCCCTGCTCGGCACGGCGGCGGCCACCCCCGCCTCGGCCGCCGAAGCAGGCCGGGGCCGCCCCGTCCTGCCGCCCGGCCGACTCGGCATCCAGCTCTACAGCCTCCGCGACAAGGTCTCCACGCTCGGCTTCGCGCCCGTATTCGCCGAGCTGGAGAAGTACGGGTACGACGAGGTCGAGTTCGCCGGATACACCCAGGGCTCGGCGGGCCCCATCACGCTCGCCCAGCTCAAGCGACTGGCCCGCGACCACGGCCTGAACCCCATAGGCAGCCACGTCGGTTACTACTCCAGCGATCCGAACGCGTACACCTTCGCCCAGAACCTCACCAAGGTCCTCGACGACGCCCAGGCCCTCGGTCTCAAGCACATCGGTACCGCGTCGAGCCCGTTCCGCTACGGCTCGACCGTCGACGCGTGGAAGCGCGCCGCCGAGGAGTTCAACACCTACGGCGCGGCGGCCAAGGCGCGCGGCATCAAGTTCTACCAGCACAACCACTCCGAGGAGTTCTCCTTCGCCACCGACAAGCCGAACGTCCGCCTCTACGACGTGCTGTTGGCCGAGACCGACCCGAACCTCGTGTACCTGGAGATGGACATCTACTGGGCGTACGTGGGCCAGTTCCGCTTCTCCAAGCGGGCCGACGGCACAGCGGCGCCCTTCGAGCCCCTCGACTACGTACTGAAGCGGCCGGGCCGCTATCCGCTCTTCCATGTCAAGGACGGTGTGAGCGACCCGTCGGACCCCATGGGTTACCGCATGACCGACGTCGGCGACGGCGACATCGACTACCAGCGCTTCATCTCCGGTGTCACGCGCCTGCACGGCCACCGGCTCGCCCACCACTGGCAGGCCGAACACGACAACCCCACCGAGTCGTTCACCTTCGCACGCCGATCGAGCGAGCATCTGCACTCCCTGCGTGAGAAGTGCTGACGACCCGTACCGCACGCGAAGGGGCCTCCCCATCACCGTGGGGAGGCCCCTTCGCGTTCCGAAAGATCAGGGTGCCGCTGTTCTCGCTCAGGCCATCTCCTCACCGATCGGATGCGGGTTGGGGACGATGCGCCCGGCGCGCGGCCGCCCGGGCTGCCGCAGGAACAGCGCCAGCACCGCGGAGCCGAGACCGATCCCGCCGGCCAGCGCGAAGGCCCCTCCGTAGCCCCAGGCATGCACGACGACCGCTCCCACGCCGGAGCCGACCAGGCCCGATATCAGCTTCGAGCTGTAGACCATGCCGTAGTTCGAGGCGTTGTTGTTCTCACCGAAGTAGTCGGCGGTCATCGCCGCGAACAGCGGGAAGATCGCGCCGCCGCCGAACCCGGAGACCATCGAACAGAACAGGAAGAAGGGCATCGAGCCCATGTCCCCGGACACGAACACGCCGAACTGCGCCGTACCGAGGACGACACAGACGATGACCAGCGTGTTCCGACGGCCGTAGCGGTCCGAGATCCAGCCGATGACACCGCGTCCGGTTCCGTTCACGATGGCCTTGAGTGACATGGCGGTGGCCACGATGCCGCCCGCGAAGCCCATCTCCTTGCCGAACGGCACCTGCATGGCGATGCCGAAGATATTGATGCCGGCCGTGCACAGCAGGCAGAACCACATCATCCACAGCACGGGTGTCCTGGCCGCCTCACGCGGCGTGTACTGCCGCACGGCGGGCGGGTTCTTCTTCAGCGCCCGCTGGATCCGCGGGTCGTCGGACACCTTCAGCGGGTCGACGTTCGCGGGCCACCAGTTCTTCGGCGGGTCCTTGAAGAACCAGCCCGAGATCGCCACCGTCGCACAGCAGACCACGCCGACGAAGACCAGCACGCCCTCGTAGTTGGACAGGTCCATGTACGAGGTGAACAGGAACACGAAGGGCACGGAGCCGTAGGCGAATCCGCCGTTGACCATGCCGGTCTTGCCGCCCTTGCGTTCCGGATACCACTTGCCGACCATGTTCACGCAGGTCGCGTAGACGAGGCCGGCGCCGATGCCGCTGAACATGCCGAAGCCGATGTACGCGACGATCACATGCGGCGCGTACGCCAGTGCGAGATAGCCCATGATCGTGCCGAGCGCGCCGAGCATCATGGCGTACCGCGCGGGCAGCCTTCCGCTCTCGCGCAGTTGGCCGGCCGGGAAGGCTACGGCCGCCTGGAAGAACACCCAGACACCCATCAGCCAGAAGATGTGCCCACTGCTCCACAGATGGGCCTCGTGCAGTGTGTCCTCGGCCGACGTGAACGCGTACTCCGAGGAGCTGATACCCATCATGCCCAGCCAGGGGAAGAGCACCATGGTCCAGCGTGGCCGGCCCATGATGTCCCGGTCTGTCTCCCCGAGCCGGTACAGGCGGCCGTTGCGGTCCGTCACCTCCCTGTAGGGGACGGACGTCGTGAGGTCGGTGGTTGTCATGTCGCGAAGCACCCCTTGCGTCGAAAGTTCTGGCCAGCGCCCCCTGTCCAATGCCTTTCGTGTGCGCACGGGTCCGGGGCGGGCCGACGCGCACCGTCGGCCCGTCCCCCGCACTCGGTCACCTCATGAACCGCCCCCCAACAACCCCGCGGCCCGCGCCCACCTGTATTTCGCGCCCAGCACGGCCACCGGCTTCTCGGTCGTGTACGGGTACGCCACGACGCCCCGCTCGAAGAGGTACTGGCAGGCCTCCTCGACCTCGACATCGCCCGCGAGCGACGCCACCACGGGCTTCTCGATCCCGCGCTCGCGGAACTCGGCCACCACGCGCGCGGTGAGCTCGGCGAAGACCATGGGAGGGGTCACGATGGTGTGCCAGTAGCCGAGGACGAGCGAGTGGATCCGCGGGTCCTCAAGGCCGAGCCGGATCGTCGCCTCGTACGTCGACGGGGGCTCGCCGCCGGTGATGTCCACCGGGTTGCCGGCGGCTCCGAAGGGCGGGATGAACTTCCTGAAGGCCTCGTCCAGGTCCGGCGGAATCTCCATCAGGGAGAGGCCGTTGTCGGTCACCGCGTCAGACAGCAGCACGCCGCTGCCGCCGGCGCCCGTGATGATCACGACGTTGTCGCCCCGAGGGGTCGGAAGCACGGGCAACGCGCGCGCGTACTCCAGCATTTCGTTCAGCCCGGGTGCCCGGATGACACCGGCCTGCTTCAGGATGTCGTCGTACACGGCGTCGTCGCCCGCGAGCGCGCCGGTGTGCGAGCCCGCCGCCTTCGCTCCTGCCGCCGTACGGCCCGCCTTGAGGACCACGACCGGCTTCTTCGGAACCGTCGCCCGCGCCGCGTCCACGAAGGCGCGACCGTCCTTGAGGTCCTCCAAGTGCATGGCGATGCACTGGGTGTTGGGGTCCTCGCCGAACCAGGTCAGCAGGTCGTCCTCGTCCAGGTCGGACTTGTTGCCGAGCCCCACGATCGCCGAAACACCCGTCTTCGTAGTGCGCGCGAAACCCAGAATGGCCATCCCTATGCCACCGGACTGCGAGGTGAGCGCGACGCCGCCCTTGACGTCGTACGGCGTGCAGAACGTGGCGCACAGGTCCTGCCACGTCGAGTAGTAGCCGTAGATGTTCGGCCCGAGCAGCCGGACGCCGTGCCGTTCGGCGATCGCCACGATCTCGGCCTGCAACGCGTGCTCACCGGTCTCCGCGAAACCGGAGGGAATCAGTACGGCGTTGGGGATCCCCTTGCGTCCCACCTCCTCCAGGGCCGATGCCACGAACTTGGCGGGGATCGCGAAGACCGCCACATCCACCTCGCCGGGAACGTCGGTGACACTCTTGTACGCCTTGCGGCCCAGAATGTCATCGGCCTTGGGGTTCACCGGGTGGATCTCACCGGAGAAGCCGCCGTCGACGAGGTTGCGCATCACCGAATTGCCGATCTTGCCCTGCTCGTTGGAGGCACCGATCACGGCGACCGAGGAGGGCTGCATCAGACGGCGCATGGAGGTGAGGATCTCCTCGCGTGTGTAGGTGCGACGCGCCTTCGGGACCGAGTCCGCGAGGATCACGCGGATGTCCGCCGCGACCGCCCCCTCCGCGGTCGCGATCACCGGATTGAGGTCCACCTCGGCGATCTCCGGGAAGTCCGCGACGAGTTCCGAGACCCGGCGTATCTGCTCGGCGATCGCCCATCGGTCCACGGCCGGCCCGCCGCGCACCCCGTGCAGGATCTCGGCCGACCGGATCGAGTCCAGCATCGACAGGGCCTCGTCCGCGTCCACGGGCGCCAGCCGGAACGTGACGTCCTTCAGGACCTCCACCAGCACACCGCCGAGCCCGAAGGCGACGATCTTCCCGAACGTGGGATCGGTGACCGCTCCGACGATGACCTCCTGCCCCTGGGGGAGCAGTTCCTGCACCTGGACGCCCTCGATACGGGCCTCGGGCGCGTACGCGCGCGCGTTGTCGATGATTTTACGGAAGGCGGCCCTGACGTCGGTCGCGCCTTCCACGCCGACGATCACGCCGCCCGCGTCGGTCTTGTGCAGGATGTCCGGGGAGACGATCTTCATCACGACGGGTCCGCCGAACCGCGCCGCGTACGCGACCGCCTCGTCGACGTCCGTCGCCAGCTCCTCGCCGGGCACGGCGATCGCGTACGCGTCGGCGATCACCTTGCCCTCGGGCGCGGTCAGCGCGGTCCGACCCTCGGCCCGTACGGCGTCGAGCAGCGTACGCACCCTCAGCACCCGGTCTTCGGCCATCAATCAGATCACTCCGTTCGACTTGAGCAGGCGCAGCTCCTCGTCGCCGAGACCGAGCTCGCCGACGTACACCTCTTCGTTGTGCTCGCCGAGCAGCGGCGAACTGGCCACGTCCACGGGGGAGTCGGAGAGCTTCAGCGGGCTGCCCACGGTCACGAACTCGCCGCGTTCCGGGTGCGGCACCGTGACGACCATCTTGTTGGCGACCAGCGACTCGTCCTCGACGATCTCCTTGGTGGAGAGGATCGGGCCGCAGGGGATGTTGTGGGCGTTCAGCCTCTCCAGGACCTCCCACTTGGGGAGCGTGGCGGACCATTCCTCGATGAGCTGGAACATCTTGTTGAGCTTGGGCAGGCGTGCCTCGGGCGTCGCCCACTCAGGGTCGTCCGCGAGCTCCGGACGTCCGATGAGCTCGGTGATCGGCTGCCAGCCGACGGGCTGCACGATGACGTACACGTAGTCGTTGGGCCCGCCCGGCGCGCACTTGACCGCCCAGCCGGGCTGACCGCCGCCGGACGCGTTTCCCGAGCGGGGAACCTCGTCGCCGAAGTCGTCGTTGGGATATTCAGCGAGCGGGCCGTGTGCCAGGCGCTGCTGATCGCGCAGCTTCACCCGGCAGAGGTTGAGCACAGCGTGCTGCATGGCCACGTTGACCCGCTGACCGCGCCCGGTGTTCTCCCGCTGAAGCAGCGCCGCGAGAATCCCCGCCACGGCGTGGATGCCCGTGCCCGAGTCCCCGATCTGGGCCCCCGTCGCCAGCGGTGGCCCGTCCTCGAAACCGGTCGTCGACATCGATCCGCCCATGGCCTGAGCGACGACCTCGTACGCCTTGAAGTTGGTGTATGGACCGTCCCCGAACCCCTTGATGGAGGCATAGACGATTCGCGGATTGATCTCCTGGATGCGGTCCCAGGTGAAGCCCATGCGGTCGACCGCGCCGGGGCCGAAGTTCTCGACCATGACGTCGGAGCGCCGGATCAGCTCGGTGAGGATCTCCTTGCCGCGCTCGGTCTTGGTGTTGAGCGTGATGCTCCGCTTGTTGCAGTTGAGCATCGTGAAGTAGAGGGAGTCGACGTCCGGGAGGTCACGCAGCTGCTTGCGCGTGATGTCACCGGTCGGCGCCTCCAGCTTGACGACGTCCGCCCCGAGCCAGGCCAGCAACTGGGTTGCGGAGGGGCCCGACTGGACGTGCGTCATGTCGAGGACGCGGATGCCGTCGAGAGCCTTGGCGCCGGCGGCGCGGATCGGCGTTTCCGTCATGAAGGCCACCTCACTTGTACATCGTCTGGTTCATGGTTCCGGGGGCGTACGCGTCCGGGTCGACCCAGACGTTGATCAGCGAGGGCTTGCCCGACTCGCGGGCGCGCCTGAGGGCGGGGCCGATGCCGGCGGGGTCGCGGACCTCCTCGCCGTAACCGCCGAGCATCTGGGCGAACTTGTCGTACTGGACGTCGCCGAGGGTGTTGCCGACGCGCTCGCGGTCCTCGCCGTACTTGGCCTTCTGGCCGTAACGGATCTGGTTCATCGAGGAGTTGTTGCCGACGATGCCGACGAAGGGGAGGTTGTAGCGGACGAGCGTCTCGAAGTCCCAGCCGGTGAGCGAGAAGGCACCGTCTCCGAAGAGGGCCACCACTTCCTTGTCCGGCCTGGCCTGCTTGGCCGCGAGCACGAACGGGACGCCGACGCCGAGTGTGCCGAGCGGGCCCGGGTCCATCCAGTGCCCGGGTGACTTGGGCTGCACGACCTGACCGGAGAAGGTGACGATGTCGCCGCCGTCGCCGATGTAGATCGAGTCTTCGGTCAGGAAGTCGTTGATCTCGCTGACCAGCCGGTACGGGTGGATGGGCGAGGCGTCCGACCGGAGGCTCGGCAGCCGCTTCTCGATCGCCGTCTGCTCGGCCGCGCGCAACTCGTCGAGCCACTCCTTGCGCTTCGACGCGCCCCCGTTCAGACGTCCCGAGGCGGCCTCGGTCACCGACTTCAGGATGAGTCCCGCGTCACCGACGATCCCGAGGTCGATGTCCCGGTTCTTGCCGACGGTCCGGTAGTCGAGGTCGATCTGCACCACGGTCGCGTCCGCCGACAGCCGCTTTCCGTAGCCCATACGGAAGTCGAACGGCGTGCCCACGATGACGATCACATCCGCGTTCGAGAACGCGTACCGGCGCGAGAGCTGGAAGTGGTGCGGATCCCCGGGCGGCAGGGTGCCCCGTCCGGCGCCGTTCATGTAGGCGGGGATGTTGAGGGTGCGTACGAGCTCGATGGCGGCCTCGGTGCCACGGGTCGTCCAGACCTGGCTGCCCAGCAGGATCGCGGGCCGCTCGGCGTGCACGAGGAGGTCGGCGAGCTTCTCGACGGCCTCGGGGTCACCGGCCGAGCGGGTCGAGGCCCGGTACTGGCCGGCGGCGGGGACCCGGGCCTTCTCGACCGGCACCTTGGCGTCGAGCACATCGCGCGGGATCTCCAGGAACGACGGCCCGGGCGCCCCGTGGTAGCACTCCCTGAACGCCATCGACACCATGTCGGCGGCGCGCGCCGTGTCCGGCACGGTCGCCGCGAACTTCGTGATCGGCGTCATCATGTCGACGTGCGGCAGGTCCTGCAGGGACCCCATCTTGTGCTGGGTGTGCGCCCCCTGACCGCCGATCAGCAGCATCGGGGACTCCGCGCGGAAGGCGTTGGCGACGCCCGTCACGGCATCGGTCGTGCCGGGACCCGCGGTGACGACCGCGCAGCCGGGTTTGCCGGTGATGCGCGCGTAGCCGTCGGCGGCGTGCGCGGCGACCTGTTCGTGGCGTACGTCGACGACCTCTATGCCTTCGTCGACGCAGCCGTCGTAGATATCGATGATGTGGCCGCCGCACAGGGTGTAGATGACCTCCACACCCTCCGCTTTGAGTGCCTTGGCGACCAGGTGCCCACCGGAGATGAGGTTCTGGCTGGTGTCGTCGGGCATGGCGAAGTCCTGTCCCTTCGTAGGGGATCGGGCGCACTTCCGTGCAGTTCAGAGGGGATGCGCGCGCTGCTCGTGGATGCTGTCGCGGTAGATTGCATACAGTCGACGAATACTGTATGAAGCTTGTTATCCCGCATCCGATGGGTGGTGTCCAGGGGGCGTGCGGCACTTTTAAGTCAGGAGCCGAGATGGACCTGTTCGAGCACCAGGCAAGGGAACTCTTCGACAAACACGGCATCTTGGTGCCGCGGGCCGAGGTCACCGACTCGCCCAAGGAGGCCCGCGAGATCGCCCGCAGGCTGGGCGGCCGCGTCGTCGTCAAGGCACAGGTGAAGACCGGTGGACGCGGCAAGGCGGGCGGCGTGAAACTCGCCGCCGACCCCGCCTCCGCCGAACTGACGGCACGCCAGATCCTCGGCATGGACATCAAGGGCCACACCGTCGGCAAAGTGATGCTCGCCCAACCAGTCGACATCGAGAGCGAGTTCTACGTCGGTTACGTACTCGACCGCGCCGCCGGCCGCTTCCTCGCGATCGCCTCCGCCGAGGGCGGCATGGACATCGAGGACGTCGCCGCCACCAGGCCGGAGGCGGTCGCCCGCATCCCCGTCGACCCTGCCGAGGGCGTCACCTCCGCGAAAGCGACCGAGATCGCCGACGCGGCCGCACTGCCGCCGCGGACCGTCGACGTCCTGGTACGGCTCTGGGAGGTGCTGATCCGCGAGGACGCCGTACTCGTCGAGGTCAACCCCCTCGTCCGTACCACCCGAGGGCAGATCCTGGCCCTCGACGGCAAGGTCACGCTCGACGACAACGCCCGCTTCCGACAGGCCCGTTGGGGCGAGCAGGAGTCGGCGCACGACGACCCGCTGGAGGCGGCGGCCGCCGCGAAGGGCCTCAACTACGTGAAGCTGGAGGGCGAGGTCGGCATCATCGGCAACGGCGCGGGCCTCGTCATGTCGACCCTCGACGTCGTCGCCGGCTGCGGCGCGCGCCCCGCCAACTTCCTCGACATCGGCGGCGGCGCCTCCGCCCAGGTCATGGCCGACGGCCTCTCGGTCATCCTCTCCGACCCGGCCGTCAAGTCCGTCTTCGTGAACGTCTTCGGCGGCATCACCGCCTGCGACGCGGTCGCCGACGGCATCGTGCAGGCCCTGGACTCCGTCCAGTTGACCAAGCCGCTGGTCGTACGCCTCGACGGCAACAACGCCGTACGCGGCCGCGCGATCCTCGACGACCGCGCACACCCCCTGGTCCAGCAGTCCACCACCATGGACGGCGCCGCGCGCCGGGCCGCCGACCTCGCCAACACAGCCTGAGGAGACCAGACATGGGCATCTACCTCACCAAGGAGAGCAAGGTCCTCGTCCAGGGAATGACCGGCGCCGAGGGCATGAAGCACACCCGGCGCATGCTCGCGGCCGGCACCGACGTCGTCGGCGGCGTCAATCCGCGCAAGGCAGGCCGGACCGTCGACTTCGACGAGCGGACCATTCCCGTCTACGGCTCCGTACGCGGCGGCATCGAAGCGACCGGAGCCGACGTCACCGTCGTCTTCGTCCCACCCGCCTTCGCCAAGGCGGCCGTCGTCGAGGCCGCCGACGCGGGCATCGAACTCGCCGTCGTCATCACGGAGGGCATCCCCGTCCACGACTCGGTCGCCTTCCGCGCCCACGCCGCCGCGAAAGGCACCCGGATCATCGGCCCCAACTGTCCGGGCCTCATCACCCCCGGCCAGTCCAACGCGGGCATCATCCCCGCCGACATCGCCAAGCCGGGACGCATCGGCCTCGTGTCCAAGTCCGGCACGCTCACCTACCAACTCATGTACGAACTCCGCGACATCGGCTTCTCGACCTGCGTGGGCATCGGCGGCGACCCCGTCGTCGGCACCACGCACATCGACTGCCTGGCCGCCTTCCAGGACGACCCCGACACCGAACTCATCGTCCTCATCGGGGAGATCGGCGGCGACGCGGAAGAACGCGCGGCCGAGTACATCCGCGAGCACGTCACCAAGCCCGTCGTCGGCTACATCGCCGGATTCACCGCGCCCGAGGGCAAGACGATGGGCCACGCCGGCGCCATCGTGTCCGGCTCGTCCGGCACCGCACAGGCCAAGAAGGAGGCCCTGGAAGCGGCGGGCGTACGCGTGGGCGGCACCCCGACGGACACGGCGAAACTCGTCCTCGCCCTTCTCGATACGGGGCGTGACGCCACTCATCGTTGACCTTCCCCGCCCCCGACTGTGCACCGAGAGCGGAGACACCCCATGGCACCCACCCTCACCCTCAAGTCCCACACCTCCTGGACCGACGCCTGGCAGCGCTGCCTCGCCGTCGCCCCCGAGGCCTTCCAGGACGATCGCGTCCTCAACCTCTGGAACGCCGCCTGGCAGGCCGACGGCCGGCCCCTGCCCGCCACCAGCCCGGTCGACGGCAGCCCGATCGCCGGCCCGCCCCGCCTGAACGGCACCACCGCCCACCAGGCCGTACGCGCCTCACTCGACCAGCACCGCGCCTGGCGCCACGTACCCCTGGACGAACGCCGCGCCCGCGTCGCCGCGACCCTCGACGCCCTCACCCAGCACCGTGAACTGCTCGCCCTCCTCCTCGTCTGGGAGATCGGCAAGCCCTGGCGGCTCGCGCAGGCCGACGTCGACCGGGCCATCGACGGCGTGCGCTGGTACGTCGACGGAATCGAGCCCATGGTCGAGGGCCGGGCCCCGCTGGACGGCCCGGTGTCCAACATCGCGAGCTGGAACTACCCGATGAGCGTGCTCGTTCACGCACTGCTGGTACAGGCACTGGCAGGCAACGCGGTCATCGCCAAGACCCCGACCGACGGCGGCGTCGCGTGCCTGACGCTGGCCTGCGCGCTCGCCGCACGCGAAGGGATTCCCGTCACCCTCGTCAGCGGCAGCGGGGGCGAGCTGTCCAAGGCCCTCGTCCGCGCGCCCGAGATCGGCTGTGTCTCCTTCGTCGGCGGCCGCGACACCGGCGCCGCCGTCGCCACGGCCGTCGCCGACCTGGGCAAGCGACACGTACTCGAACAGGAGGGACTCAACACCTGGGGCATCTGGAACCACACGGACTGGGACACGCTCACGGCGGTCGTCCCGAAGCTCTTCGACTACGGCAAGCAGCGCTGCACGGCGTACCCGCGCTTCGTCGTCCAGCGTGAGCTGTTCGACGAGTTCCTGGCGGCCTACCTCCCGGCGGTCCGCACGATCCGCGTCGGCCACCCGCTCGCGGTCGAACATCCCGACGACCCGTATCCGGAGCTGGACTTCGGCCCGCTGATCAACGCGGCCAAGGCGAAAGAACTCAACGACCAGGTCGCCGAGGCGATCGACCGCGGCGCCGTCCCGCTGCATCGCGGCAAGCTCACCGACGCGCGCTTCCTGCCCGGCCAGGACACCGCGGCGTACGTTCAGCCCGTCACGCTCCTCAACCCGCCCCCGTCCTCCCCGCTGCACCACGCGGAACCCTTCGGCCCGGTCGACACGATCGTCCTGGTCGACACGGAGGCCGAGCTGCTCGCGGCCATGAACGCGTCGAACGGCGCGCTGGTCGCCACCCTGTCCACGGACGACCACGCGACCTACGACCGCCTCGCCCCCCAGATCCGCGCCTTCAAGGTGGGCCACGGCAAGCCCCGCTCCCGCGGCGACCGCGACGAACTCTTCGGCGGCTTCGGCGCGTCCTGGCGCGGGGCGTTCGTCGGCGGCGAACTCCTGCTGAAGGCGGTCACACAGGGGCCGGCGGGGGAGCGGCTGCCGGGGAACTTCCCGGAGCACCACCTCATGCCGTGACCGATGTCGTGCCGGAGGAGGCGGATCGCGTCTACCCGATGCCCTGCCGGTCCGGGTGGAGGGCGAAGGCCCGGTCCGCCGCCTCCGGCACGGCCCGTTCCACCGCCTCGGTCAGCAGCGCGCGATGCCGGATCAACGGCTCGCGACGGTCCTCGGGCACAGCCACGAGGAGATCCTCGAGCCCGGCCACCAGACGGCGGGTGACCTGAGGACTGTGCACCGCGTACACCCGGACCTCGGCGAAGCCGAGGTCGACCAGCTCGGTCCAGCCCGGTACGGGTTGCACCAGCCGTACCGTGCCCCGCCCGTCCCGGTACAGGGAGGCGCCGAGCGGGCGCTGCGCCACCGCGGACAGGAACTGCACGATGCGGTCCACGGCCTGCACCGCCGTGGTGGGGTCGTTCACGGCGGGCGACAGCGCGCGCAGCGCGATGTCCGACAACTGCCTCAGTCCGAACCCGAGATCCTGGTGGAACGTGCGCTCGGCACCCACCGACACCTGGGAGTACAGCGTTCGCAGCCCCTTCTTCAGGGGACCGCCATGCCCGCCGTGCACCGCGAACACCGGCGTCCCCGGCGTGACGAAGTCCCCGGTCCGCGGGATGAGCCGCAGCACGACGCCCTGCTGCCGCGCCATACGGACGAGTCGTGCGATGTTGACGTCCCGCAGTACCCCCGCGCGCCCGTGATGGGCGAGGCGGGCGGTCTCCGGGCCGAGGGCGACGGGCTCATCCGCGGCCATGTCGAGCGGCATGCCCGCGACGACCCGCAACGACTCCGCGGTGATCCGGTCGATGACGTGCACGACCCGCATCAGCCGCAGCATCGAGTTCACGTACATCACGAACAGGACCACGCTCAGCCCCACCATGATCACCGTGAGGACGGACTGGACAAGCGGGGTGGAGGACACCAGCGCGGGGTCGGGCTCACTGTCGTACGAGGTGAGGACGAGCAGGGACAGGACGAAGGTGGCCAGAAAGACCGCGAAGGTGGCCTTGGTGATGCGACTTCGTACGAAGATCCGTACGACGCGTGGGCTGAACTGACCGGCGGCCATCTGCACGGCAACGAGCGAGATGCTGAAGACGACACCGATGAAGGTCATCATCGCCGCGCTGACCGTGGTGACCACGGTCTTCGCGTCCTCGGCGATCCTGAGCAGATCACGGACGGCGTCCTCGTCGCCCGCGTCGCGCAGCGCGGTGAGGATCGCGTCGTCGGCCGCCGAGGCCGCCGCCCACACCGCCACGACCAGGACCAGGGCGACGGTCGGAGCGAACCAGAATGTGTCCCGCAGGTGCTCCCGCAGCGGCGACAACGCCCGGGGCCGCCGCCCCGGCGGCAAGCCGGCCGTAGTCTTCCAGTCACCCATGGTGAGACTGTATGCGTACCTTCCGTGCACCCCCGGCAACCCCCGCCGGGGCGGGGATATGCAGGTGAATGCCACCCCGAAAGCTTGGTATTGTTGTCCATGTCGCCGCGGGGAACACCCCCGTCCAGGCGGCAGACACCTAGTCCGGGTGGCGGAATGGCAGACGCGCTAGCTTGAGGTGCTAGTGCCCTTTATCGGGCGTGGGGGTTCAAGTCCCCCCTCGGACACAACCACTGACGATACGCAGACGAGGGCCTCGACCTTACGGTCGCGGTCCTCGTTGCGTGGTCATGGCTGATGCTGATGCCGAGGGCTTCGTAGAGTGGGCCTTTTTCGCCCTGTGTCACCACCGAATGTCGAGGAGCGCTATCGCGATAGCGCACGATCGATGCGTTCGAGTGCCTCAGTGAGCACCCTCCGGGGGCAGCCGACGTTGAGTCGGACGTACCCCTCTCCTCCGGGGCCGTAGACCCGGCCGTCGTAGAGATTGACAGCCGCACGGTCGACAAGGAACTGGTGCAGCCCGCCCACACGAGCGTCAAGCTCACGAGCCTCCAGCCAGACCAGGAACGATGCGTCCGGCGACATGGGCGTGATCTCGGGCAGCCGCTCTTGGATGAACTCGTGCACGAAGGCCACGTTGCCCTTGAGGTAGTCGGTCAGCCGGTCGAGCCACGGACCACCCGTAGTGTAGGCAGTCTCTAAGGCGAGACGACCGAAGTAGTGCGCGTTGATCATGAACGATGCCCGCATGGCGTTCAGCAGTTCCGAGCGCAGGGATGGATCGGCAACCGAGAGTGTGGCCGATGGCAGGCCGGCAAGGTTGAAGGTCTTCGTGGGGGCAGTGCAGATGAATGCTCGGCTGGCGGCGTCGCTGCTGATCGAGGCGTAGACCACGTGGGGCCGACCGTTCAGTCGGATGTCGCAGTGGATCTCGTCGGAAATCACCAGAAGGTCGTAGCGCGCACAGATGTCGTTCACGGCGAGCAACTCGTCGGCCGTCCAGCTCCGGCCCGACGGATTGTGGGGGTTGCAGAGCAAGAGCACCTTCGCGCCGGATGCGGCCAGCTCGGCCAGGTTGTCGAGGTCGAACTCGTAGCGGTTGTCGATGAGCCGTAGCCGGTTCACGAGCAGCCGCCGGTGGTTACCGGTAATGGCCTCGAAGTTCGGCGAGTAGACCGGTGATTGGACGATCACCCCATCTCCAGGGGCCGTGAAGGTGCGCAAGATCGCTGCGACCGAGGACATGATCGCAGGGGCCGGGAGGAGCGTTTCCACCGGTGGTGTCCAGCAGTGCCTGACGGTGAACCAGTTCTGCACGATCCGGAAGTGTTCCGGGTCTCGCAGGGTGTAGCCGTAGATACCGTGGTCCGCAGCGGCGCGCAGGCGGTCGATGACGGTCGTCGGTGCCCGGAAGTCCATGTCGGCCGTCCATAGCGACAGCAGATCCTCGCCCCGGACACGCGGTGAAAATTCGTCCCATTGGTTGGCCCATTTGGCTGACCCGAAAGTGGCGCGGTCGTACACCGTGTCAAAGTCGGGGTCGGCCCCGTACTCTGCGGTGGCCGTAGGCATGGCTTTTGTTGGTCTGGTGGTCATGCGAAACCCTTCTCCACTCCACAGGCGATACGGCGGTCCCGGTGGTCGTGGCTGCGGGGCGGATCCGGAGCCACGACCACCGGCCAGGTACGGGCTCAGCCGTTCTGGCCGATACCGGCTTTGATGAGTTCCGGGACGATCTTCTTGGCCTCGTCGAACGAGATCAGCACGATGGCGTCCGGGTGCTGGGCCTTCGCCTTCTCCACCTCGGCCGTGTAGTTGGCCGCGTTCGCGTCGTAGAGGACATAGGACACGACTTTGCCGCCGGACTCCTCGTAGAAGGAGCGGACGTTCTTCGCCAATGCCTCCCCGTAGGCGTCCTGTCGGGCGAGGATTGCGATGTTGCTGTGACCGTCCTCGCTGATGGTCTGGGCCATCACCTGCCCCTGCAGGACGTCGGAGGGGGCCGTGCGGAAGTACATGCCGTGGTCGGGGTAGGTGTCGAATGCGGTCGACGTGTTTCCGGCCGATATCTGGACGACGCCAGCCCCGGTGATCTTGTCGATGACCGACAGTGACACCGACGAGGAAGCGGCGCCGAGGATGACGTCGGCACCACCGCGGAGCAGTTTGTCCGTCTCGGATGGCGCGATGTTCGGCGACCCGTCACCGGAGTCGCCCTTCAACTGCTTCACATCCTTGCCCAGCACGCCCCCGGCCTTGTTGATTTCATCAATGGCCAGGTCCACGCCGGCGAACTGCGGGGCGCCGAGGAAGGAGCTGTCCCCGGTGGCAGGGAGCAGGGTGCCAAACGTAAGGGTGCCGTCCCCCTTGGGGATGGGGCCGCTGACCTTCTGGTCGGCTCGGATGTTGGCTTGGTCCGGAGTGGTGCCGTTGACGTAGCGGACATTCTTGTAGTTGTTGTCCTGCCCGAATTGGTAGATGCCGACGGTCGCCGCGGACGGGCTTCCTGTCGAGTTCATCTCGATCGGGCCAGAGGCGCCGTCGTAGTCGATGTCCTTTCCGTCGGCGAGCAGGTCGGCGCACTGCTTGAAGCTGGTGCATTTTGTCCCGTCCCTGGTGATGCCGATCTCCTTCTCGGCGATCGCCTTGCCGGAGTCGTTCTTGGCGGCGACCGCAGCCAGGGCAGAGAGGATCGTGGCGTCGTAGGCCTCCGGAGCGTAGGTGAAGTCCTTCACCCTGCTGTTGATCTTGAGGATCCTCTGCCGGAACTCGTCGCCGATCTTGCCGCCGGGCAGGGTGGCGCGCACACCCTTGAGAGTGCCCGGCTCGAAATCACCGGAATAGTCGGCGGTGTTGCCGTCTACGAAGTAGAGCTGGGTACCCGCCTTGGCCGGCGGCTCGCTGCCGGCTTGGGTGGGGCTGTCGTTGGAGCCGCAAGCGGCGGTTGCCAGCGCGGCGGAGGCCGAAACGGCGATACCGATGATGCGTCGCGGGAGCGACATGGGACCTCCAGGTGTGGGTGATGACTGTTGCGCTATCGGTGTGGTGCACGACCGTGCCGTGGCGGGTGTCAGGAGTGGACGCGATGGGAGGATTCGACCGGCACATATGTGTGGTCGTGGTCCTAGTTCCGCTTGCCGGCAGGTGTGCTGTCTGCCTGGGCGGCCTTGGCCAAGGTGCCGAGATACAGCTCGATCACCCTGGGGTCACGGGCCAGCGACTGTCCGGACCCGGTGTAGGCGTTGCGTCCTTGGTCGAGGACGTACCCGCGGTCGCAGATCTGCAGGCAGCGGCGTGCGTTCTGCTCGACCATGACGACGGATACGCCGGTGCGGTTGATGGCTCGGGTCTGGACGAACACCTCGTCCTGCATCACCGGGGACAGGCCCGCTGAGGGTTCGTCGAGCAACAACACGGAGGGTTCCATCATCAGAGCCCGGCCCATGGCTACCATCTGCCGCTCACCGCCTGACAATTGTCCGGCCCGCTGCTTGCGGCGCCTGCCCAGCGCAGGGAACAGATCGGTCACGAACGCAAACCGGGGGGCGAACTTCTTGGGGGACTGATAGCACCCCATCTGCAGGTTTTCCTCGATGGTGAGCGAGGGGAAAATGTTGTTGGTTTGCGGTACGAAGCCGATCCCTTGGGATACCAGTGCGTCGGCGCGCTGGTTCGTGACCTCCTCGCCCCGCAGACGAACCGTCCCGGTGGTGACCTTGACCAGCCCGAAGAGTGCTTTGAGCAGTGTCGACTTGCCGGCGCCGTTGGGTCCGATGATGCCGACCAACTCGCCGGGTTGGCAGTACAGATCAGCGCCATTCAAGATGTTGACTCCGGGGAGGTACCCGGCGATCAGATTGTCGGCGCGAAGGGTTGCTCCCTCCGCCGCCTGCAGATGCCTTGTCCGGGCTGCCTCGTCGATCTTTGGGGCGTTGGGATCGGCTTCAGCCACGATCTCGCCCTGATCGGTGACCTGGACGTCCGATGGGCCGTGATGGGCAGACGTCATCTCGGGACCTCCCGGTCGACCCTCTGCTCGGCGTGGTCGTGCGCGTTCTCGACCTGGATTACGCGTTCGAGCTCGCTGATGTCGGTGTCGTGGTGAGCTCCGAGGTAGGCGTCGATGACGCGTTCGTCGGACATGATGGATGTGGGGGGTCCCTCGGCGATTACCTTGCCCTGGGCCATGACGACCACCCAGTCGGAGATCTCTCGCACCATGTCCATGTCGTGTTCGACGAACAGGACGCTCATTCCCTGATCCCGCAGCGACTTCACGTGCCCGAGCAGGGACTGCTTCAGCGCCGGGTTGACGCCGGCCATGGGTTCGTCGAGCATGACCAGCTTCGGTTCGACCATGAGCGCTCGCGCCATCTCGAGCAGCTTTCTCTGGCCGCCTGACAGGGACCCGGCGAAGTCTTCCTCCTTGGCGTCGAGCTTGAACCGCTTGAGCAGGTCTCGGGCCCGGTCGGTGATGTCTCGTTCCTGCGCCCGCCACAGGGCGGGGAGTGCGGCGGCCCACAAGCGTTCGCCACGCTGACCAGTGGCGCCCATCCGCATGTTCTCCAGTACTGTCAGTTTCGAGAGCACTCTGGTCAGCTGGAAGGTCCGGACCATGCCGAGCCGCGCCACTTTGTAGGCTGCCTTGCCTCTGAGCGGTGTCCCGTCGAAGGACCAGGAACCGGCATCGGGTTGATCGAAGCCGGTGAGCAGGTTGAAGAACGTGGTCTTGCCTGCACCGTTGGGTCCGATCAAGGCGGTGATGACCCCGCGTTGGATTTCGAGATGTTCCACGTCGACCGCGGTGAGGCCTCCGAAGGTGCGGCGGATTCCGTTCACGACCACAACGGGGTCGGGTTTGGCAGCGCCAGGCTCATGCGGCACCAATTGCAAAGCGGTCCGGCACTCGCGCATCGACTTGTTCTCCCCGGCGCCGGGGTCGGGAACCCTTGGCTGGGACGTATCACCGGCAGCGGAGACGTCCTTGGGTGCGGTGCCCGAGGAGAGGTGGTCAGTGGGGAAGTTGTCAGTGGGAAAGTTGTCAGTGGGCATCGAGCGCGATCTCCCTTCGATCACCGAAGATGCCTTGCGGCCGGTAGATCATCAGCAGCATCAGCGCCAATCCGACCAACATCAGGCGGATGGTTGATGCTTGGTCGGCGTTCATGAACCGCGCCACGACCGGGTAGCCCGCCAACTGCGTCAAGACCGATCCGAGGAACGACAGGATCGCCCAGAACATCACCGCGCCGACGACCGGACCAAGGATCCGAGCGGCGCCACCGAGGATGAGCATGGTCAAGGCGATGAAGGTGAAGTCCAGGTTGAACGTGTCGGCCTGGACCGAAGCGGCCCCGAACGCGCCCACGAAGCCTCCGGCGCATCCGACCACTCCACCGAGGATGAGGGCCTGGATCTTGTAGCCGTAGGCGTTCTTGCCCAGAGACCGCATCGCATCCTCGTCTTCACGGATGCCCCGGAGAACTCTTCCCCACGGTGATCGCATCAGGGCCCAGGTGAGCAGACTGATCATGATGACCAGGCCCCAGCCGACCATGATTGTCCACAGCTCCTCCCGGCTGTAGGTCAGGAAGAAACCGTCGTAGTTCGGCAGCGGGTTGAGGCTTCGGAACCCGGCGGTAAAGCCGGTCACACCGTCCTTGCCGTGAAAGTACGTCCGGAACGACGTCCCGAACACAAGTCGTAGGATCTCTGCCGCCGCGATGGTGACGATCGCCAGGTAATCCGCCCGAAGACGCAGGGTAGGGATACCCAATATCAGCGCCAACGCCACGGTGAAGGCGATCGCGAGCAGGATCGCGAGGACGGTGGGAATCCCGCTTGTGGCGACCGCCGCGCCCATGATGTAACCGCCTACCGACAAGAAGGCGGCCTGACCGAAGTTGACCAGCCCGGCGTAGCCGAACTGAATGTTCAGACCGATCGCAGCCAAGCAGAACGAGACGGCCAGATAGCCGAAGCCGTCGTGCAGTGCCCCGGTGACGGCGCCGATGATGTCCATGTCCTCACCCGATCCTCTCGGCGCGGCCGAGCAGGCCTTGTGGTCGGACGAGCAGGACCAGCACCAGCAGAACCATCGCGCCTGCGAACTTGAGTTCAGATGGGATGACCAAGGTCGAGGTCTCCACGAACAGCCCGATGATGATCGAGCCGATCATCGCGCCCCAGACTGATCCCAGACCTCCGACGCAGGTAGCGGCGAAGACCAACAGCAGTACCTGCGCTCCCAGTTGGTAGGTCACCGATTGGGAGAATCCCAAGAACGCCCCGCTCAGTCCCGCCAGCGCGGTGCCCGCGATCCACACCGTGGTTATGACACGACCGACGTTGATCCCCGTCGCAGAGGCCAGGGCCGGATTGTCCGACACCGCGCGCGTGGCGCGACCGAGCCGGGTGTACTGCAGAGCAAGAGTGACCGCGACGAGCGCAAGCCCACTGATCGAGATGATGACAACATCTCGATTGGTATAGGTGAACAAGCCGAAGGCGTCTCGGCCGGCGGGCGTGACGTATTCGCGGTAGGTCAGGGCGCGGCCACCTGAGAAGTACTGGTAGACGTTCCGGAGAAGGAACTGCAGACCGATCGAGACGATCATCATGGCGATCAGTCCCGTTCCGCGGCGTCTGAGTGGACTCCACAAACCCTTTTCGTTCAGGAAGCCGAACAGTGCCGACAGCGCCACCGCCACCGCCACCGCGACCGCGATGGGCAGCCCTACGACCCGGTTGCCGAGATAGGTGGCGAATGCCCCGAAGGTCACCAGCTCGCCGTGGGAGAAGTTCGACAGTCCCGTCGTGCCGAACACCATGGACAGGCCAAGAGCCCCCAATGACAGCACCAGGCCGAACAGCAGGCCGTTGTAGAGCAGTTGGGGGACCTGGTCCCACACCGTCGACACTTGGCGCGTATCGGGACCGAGGGGGAAGTTGACGGTGATCGTGCTCAAGGTGCCCGTTGGCCGCAAGGTGTTCGACGCTCCGTCGCGGATCTGCACAGCATCGGGAAGCGTTTTGGTGTCCAAGATGACGGCCAGGGTGCCCGAGTCGCTGCCGGGCACAGTGATCGCGAACCGGCCTTGGTCGTTGCTGGCGCCCGTGTAGGTTTTCCCCGTACTGGTCTGGACATTGATCTTCACCCCGGCGACCGGTGCGTTGTTGTCGGCAGAGTTGCGCAACGTTCCCTGCACGGTCCGATCACCAGCCGCGTACGTCGGAGCGCCCACTGCCACGACGCCGAGCAGTGCGATCGAGAGCATGACCACTCCCAGCAGTAGTGACAGGCGAGCAGGATGGCGGCGTACGCGCCGACGTGCACGGGGTGGTGTCATGGCCTCTCCGAAATTGCATGGCGGGATATCTGATCGGCCTGCGGCGGGCGGGCGGGCGGGCCGGCAGGCAGCGACGACAGCGTGGGGAGACCGACGACCGATACCGATCTGCCGCGGGCTGCGGCGGCCGTACCGCAGATCTCGGGGTGGCCGATTCTCGCGGTTCTGGAATGCTAGGCGCCCCCGATTGTCCGGTCCAGTCGTCGTTATCGATGCGCACTCATCGATATTTTCGACGAATCAACTGGGAAGAAGCCGTATCCAGTGCTGTGACCGCGTAGGTTCGCCAGGGTGGTGGTCGTGGCGGCTGGATGTGCGGTGACGTTCATTCGACCGGTGGGGGCACGGTGGCGAGGACACCGTGCGCGATGTGATCCACCGGTTCGCCTGCGCAAACGAAGGTTGACCACGGCTCACGGTCTCGTTGGACGTGCCGCAAGACGAGGCGGTCTCGCGGTGCCTCAATGCGGGGCAGTAAATCTTTTCGCGTACGATTGGCCATCTCAGGCGACGAATCGGTGGTCACGGGCGGCGATTGGTGCGTGATGTACGACCTTCACCGGCTTCGGTTGCTGCGCGAACTCAAGCACCGCGGCACCCTTGCAGCTGTGGCTTCGGCCCTCTCGT
Source organism: Streptomyces montanus (assembly GCF_005786655.1). Classification (NCBI taxonomy): domain Bacteria; kingdom Bacillati; phylum Actinomycetota; class Actinomycetes; order Kitasatosporales; family Streptomycetaceae; genus Streptomyces; species Streptomyces montanus. The sequence goes on along the minus strand of NZ_VBZC01000022.1, from coordinate 117,430 downwards.
ACAGTCCTTCGACCATCTCATCGCAGCTTTCGCAGCTGGAGGCCGAGGTGGGCGTCCCGCTCCTGGAACCTATGGGACGTCGGGTCCGTCTGACGCCCGCGGCGGAGATGCTGGTCGGGCATATCGAGGTGATCTTGGACCGGCTCGAGCAGGCTGAGGCCGATATCGCGCGGGCTAAAACCGTGCTCGAGGGGGACCTGCGGATTGCAACCTTTCAGACTGCTGCCAAGACTCTGGTCCTACCTGCCGTAGAGCTGCTTCAGCGCGAGCATCCGCAGCTTCGCGTCCACGTGCATCAAGAGAACGAACGCACACCGCTGCGGGCGCTTGTCGCGCACGAATTCGACCTGGTCATCGCCGAGGAGTACCCGGGAGAGCCGCCGTCGGCTCTGACCGGCCTGCATACTCAGCTTCTCCTCGAGGATCCCCTTCTTCTAGCCACCCCACCGGACGGCGAGCCGCCGCAACTCGCAGCTCTCGCACACCTGCCTTGGGTCATGGAACCCGAGGGCAATGCCGCCAGGCGCTGGGCCAGCGCTGTCTGTCGCCAAGCCGGCTTTGAACCCCACGTTCGCTACCAGTCGACCGACCTCACCTTCCATGTGCGATTGATCGAAGCCGGGCAGGCGGTCGGATTCCTACCCAAACTTGCCTGGGGCGTCCACGCTCCTACAGTGACACTTACCGGCCTGACGCCGCCGAACGCTCGGCGCGTCCTCATCGCTACCCGCACTGGCAGCCACGATCACCCGGCCGTCGTTGCTGCCCGCGTCGCGCTAGACCGAATCAGCCGCAGCGCATGGGATCTGACCCGGAGTTGACGCCCGAGGGGGCCTCATGTCGTCCGCAGCCAGATCCGCGCCTTTCGCCTGACCGAGGTCCGCGGCGTCTTCGTCACGCCCAGGTGTGCTGATCGGATACCGAACCCAGAGGCCCTCGCCCCGTTCAAGGACCACTCAACGCGTGTCGCCTGTCACCAACGTCCCCGGACAGCACACCTAGTCCGTGCGCAGAGGCAGCGCAGCGATACATCCCATGTCTTCGGAGATGTGGGATGGCTGGCCTACGGCTGACACGGCCAGTGAAACGGTTTAACCAGCAGGTAGTCGAGGTCACGTGCATAAATTCCTGTCGCAGGTATGGACACAGCCATTCGGTCGACCTTTAAAATCCATCCCATGTCCGAAGGCCTGTTGTTCTGCAGGGACATGCCATTGACGCATGACGACAGGTGGTTGCCATGACCCCGAACCGACGCAGCGGCCCCGGGCCGGGATGGCCGGGCACGCTGACTGAACCGATCAGCGCCGAACCCGACTACTCCGCCGCCTATGTGACGATCCGTACGAGCGGCGGCGACAAGGGGCACGGCCTGGCTTTCACCGTGGGACGCGGCAACGATGTCGAAGTCACCGCCGTACGGGCCCTGGCCCCGCTGGTGGTGGGACCGCCCGTGGAGGAGGTCCTGGGCGACCTCGGCGGCTTCTCCCGGAGGCTGACCGGTGCCAGCCAACTGCGCTGGCTGGCACCGGAGAAGGGCGCCATCCACATGGCCGCCGCGACGCTGTACTCGGCGACCAAGGGCGCCGTCCTCTCCCTCACCCGGGCGAGCGCCGCCGACCTCTTACGCTCCGGATCCCGCGTCGACTGGGTCAACCCCCAGCACCGCTGACACTCCGTGGATCGGGCGCCTGCTGGAGCGCGCCGCCGATCCCGGGGCCGAAAGCGCCGCCCTCAACGCCCGCCAACCCATGGGGCGCCTGGTCACCGCCGACGAGGTGGCCGCGGCCATCGCCTACCTCGCGAGCTCACTGTCCGGCTCCACCACCGGTACGGACCTCGCCGTGGACGGCGCCATGCACGGACTACGAATCCGCCCGCAGGGTGACCGTCGTCAGCGCCCCTCCCCGCACGGCCAGCAAGGAGACACAGCAATGCGCAGTTGGACCCATCCGCCGGCAGGGCCGCCGCGGCGCGCTTGCCGCCCGGCCCGTGTGCGCCGCCCGGCCTCTGGAGCCTAGCGATGTCCCAGAACAGCGCGGCGACGCCGCTCCGCGTGCCGAAGGTGAGCATGCGGCGCAGGGCCCGGCGCAGCGTCACCCGGCATTGGACGCTCTACCTGCTGCTGATGGTGCCGCTCGTCCACCTGGCGATCTTCAAGTACGTCCCCATGGCCAACGCGGTCATCGCCTTCAAGGACTACAACATCATCAAGGGCGTCTGGGGAAGCGACTGGGTGGGCCCGCGCAACTTCCAGCAGATATTCGGCAACCCGGTCTTCTGGCAGCTGGTGAAGAACACCTTCCTGCTGTCGTTCTACGCGGTGATCGCAAGCTTCCCGGTGCCGATCATCCTGGCGCTGGCGCTGAACGAGATCCGGCAGGGGATCTTCAAGCGGACTGTGCAGATGGTGACGTACGCGCCGTATTTCATCTCCACCGTGGTCGTCGTCTCGATGACGATCATGATCCTGTCTCCCCAAACAGGTCTCATCAGCCATGTCACGGGCTTCTTCGGCGTCGACAAGGCGGACCTGCTGGCGAATCCGGACTACTTCCGGCACATCTACGTCTGGTCGGACATCTGGCAGACCGCGGGTTACTCGGCCGTGATCTACTTGGCCGCCCTCTCCGGTGTCGATCAGTCGCTGTACGAGGCGGCACGCGTCGACGGGGCCACGAGGCTGCAGAAGATCTGGCATGTCGACCTGCCGAGCATCATGCCGGTCGCCGTGATCATCCTCGTCCTCGCCGTCGGCAACATCATGGCCATCGGCTTCGAGAAGGCCTTCCTGCTGCAGAACCCGATGAACCTCAGCGCCTCGGAGATCATCGCCACCTACGTCTACAAGACCGGCCTCCTCAACGCCGACTTCAGCCAGGCGACCGCCATCGGCCTGCTCAACTCGGTGGTCAATCTGGTCCTGTTGGTCTTCGTGAACTTCGTCGCCAAACGGCTCACCGGAAGCGGGGTGTGGTCATGAGCCGGTCACAGATCACAGCGGTTGCCGGCCCGGAGAACCATGACCTCCCGACACTACCCGGCACACGCCGGGGTCCGGGCTCTTCGCGTCCGCTCCCGCTCCGACGGCGGGGTAGCCGGGGGATCCAGGAGACCCGGGTCGACCGGATGTTCCTGTTCTGCACCTACCTGCTGCTGTGCACGTTCCTGGCTGTCGTTCTTCTTCCGCTGCTGAACATCGTCGCCAGTTCCTTCAGCGACCCGATCGCCGTCTCGTCCGGGCGGGTGCTGTTCTGGCCGGTCGAGTTCTCCCTGCGAGGCTACGAAGTCGCCCTCAGCAGCCCGCAGATCGTCACTGGATTCCTCAACTCGCTCTTCTATACCGTCGTCGGCACCCTCGTCAGCGTCACCTTCACCATCGCCCTCGCCTACCCCCTTTCTCGCAAGAGCCTGTTCGGGCGCGGCCCGGTCATGGGAGTGGTGATCTTCACCATGCTGTTCTCCGGCGGGTTGATCCCCACCTATCTGGTGGTCCAGGAACTCGGCATGATCAACACCCGCTGGGCACTGGTCATCCCGCAGGCCATCGGCGTCTGGCAGGTCGTCATCGCCAGTACCTACTTCCGCACCATGATCCCGGACGAGTTGTACGAGGCCGCGCAACTCGACGGCTGCGGGGACCTGCGCTTTCTGTGGAAGGTCGCCCTGCCCCTGGCCAAACCGATGATCGCCGTGGTGGCGCTGATGTACGCCATCACCCAGTGGAACTCCTACTTCGACGCCCTGCTCTACCTCAAGGACGCCGACCTCTACCCGATCCAGCTGGTGCTGCGGAACATCCTCATCCTCAACACCAGCCCCAGCGGCATGACGGATGCCGCCCAGATGCTGGAACGCCAGCAGCTCGCGGACCTGCTCAAGTACTCCCTGATCGTCATCGCGAGTGTGCCCGTCCTGCTCATCTATCCCTTCGTCGCGCGCTACTTCACCAAGGGAATCATGATCGGCGCGATCAAGGGCTGAGCAGACCCCGCCTTCTCCACGCTCGCCCCTCACCTCCCCGCTTGCCATCCCGCCCCGTCACCAGAAGGGACTTCCCCATGCCTCGTTCGCGTCCACTCACCAGAGTGGCGGTCGCCGGGACGCTGCTCGCGACCCTGGCGGCCTGCACCAGTGGTTCGTCCGGCGACAACGACACGTCCAAGCCGCTCCCCAAGATCACCGGGAACCCGCCGGTCACCCTCAACGTCTTCGCTCCCCAGGCCGCGGACCAGAACCTCAAGACCAACAAGTTCACCCAGCTGATCAAGCAGAAGTTCAACATCACCATCAACTGGCAGACGACCACCCAGGACGGCGGCCCGGCCAAGGAGAAGCGCCAGATCTCGCTGGCCAGCGGTGACCTGCCCGACCTGTACCTGCTGATTCCCTGGGTCGACCAGTTCAGCCAGACGGAGCTCCTCAAGCTGTCCACCCAGGGCGTCATCCAGCCGCTGAACCAGTTGATCGACCAGTACGGCCCCAACATCAAGAAGGCATTCGCCGATGTCCCCGCATACAAGCGGATGGCCACCGCACCCGACGGCAAGATCTACGGATTGCCCCAGTGGGTCGACTGCTTCCACTGCTCGTACCCGGCCAAGCTGTGGATGAACGGCGCGTGGCTGAAGAAGCTGGGGCTGAAGCCGCCGACGACCACGGACGAGTTCCGCGACGTACTGAGCGCCTTCAAGACGAAGGACCCCAACGGAAACGGCAAGGCCGACGAGGTTCCGCTGAGCGGGGACACCGGGGACACGATCATCCCGTACCTGATGAACGCGTTCATCGACACCCCGACCGGCAACTCCGCCCCCGACACCAACCCCACCCTGGTCCTGAACGACGGTAAGGCCGACATCCAGGCGAACAAGGAGGGCTGGCGCGAGGGCCTGAGGTACATCAAGTCGCTCTACGACGAAGGTCTGATCGACAGCAGCGTCTTCACTCAGAACGCGGAAGCCCTGATGAAGCTGGGCGACCACGCGGGTGGAGTGATCCTGGGCTCGGCGACGGTGATGCACCCGCAGATCGCCGTCACTGGGGGCCAGAAGGACGGCCGCGACCTGCAGTACGACGCGCTGCCTCCGCTGACCGGCCCGGAGGGCAAGAGCTACGCGACGCTTGCCTCGTCGTCGGTGCCCGGAGCGACCTTCGTCCTCACGACCAAGGCCTCGCAGACCAAGCAGATCCAGGCGATCAAGATGCTGAACTACATCTTCAGCGAGGAGGGTGAGCTCAACGGCATGTTCGGCCCGGAGGGCCCAGGGTGGGCCAGGCCCGGCCCGAAGGACATCGCACTCGACGACAGCGTGAAGGCGAGGTACAAGCGCGGGACCGCACCCGCCAACGGCAACTGGGGGGCGCTGACGCAGTACAACAACACCGCGCAGTTCCGCAACACGCAAGCGGTGGCCAAGGACCCCAAGACGGTGGACGGATGGGAGCGTCGGCTCTTCGAAGCCACGAAGCTCTACGAGGGACACGAGTCCAAGTCGTCGACCGCGTTCCCTTACGGGGAGGCGTGGATCGACCCTTCGCGGGCAGGCGAACTCGCCACGCTCCAGACGAACATCGGCACCTTCGTGCAGCAGAGCGCGGTGCAGTTCATCACCGGGAAGAAGTCCCTCGACTCCGACTGGGACTCGTACCTCAAGAACCTCGACCAGCTCGGGCTGAAGCGCTTCCTGCAGATCTACCAGCAGGCCTACGACAAGACGCACTGACCAGGGGTGGCCGGTACCGTCGAGCGCCGCAGACGGTACCGGCCGGCCACGGCGCCCGCACCGGACGCACGTGGCTGCGTCGTCCCATGAGGGACAGGCCCCCGGCGTGAGCCGAGGGCCTGAGATCGGTCAGCAGGTGGAGTTGGTCTGGGTGAGAAGGCCGAGCCGCCACGGGAGGGTGTTGTAATCGCCGCCCGCGTTGGGGTTCATGCCCTGGTACAGGTACTGGAGCCGGCAGGCGGGAATGGTCAGTGTCTGGTCGTAGCCGGCACGGATCATCTCGCCGTGGCTGACGTCCCTCGTCCAGGCTCCCGAGGGGAAGGTGACGTTGTTGGCCCGCGCGAACGGGTTGCTCTCGGACGCGGCCAGGGGAGTCCAGGAGCCGGCGAGGCTGCCTGAGGTCCAGGAGCGGAAGTAACGCCGGCCGTCCGATCCGATGGCCTCGACGAGGAGCAGGTACTGGTTGGAGCCCTGCACCTTGTACACGTTGCTCGCTTCGAAGAGGGCGTATTTGGAGTCCCGGGCGGCGATGACGGTGTTGGTGAAGCCGTTCGGGAACTGGCCGACCGTCGTCTGCGAGCGGTACAGGTGTCCGTTGTCGTCGGAGGAGAACAGGTAGCAGTTGGCGCTGTCGCAGATCACCCACATGTCGACCCAGTAGCCGTTGCCGATGTTCTGCCTGATGATGTCGGGCATCGACGAGTAGAAGTTGCGTGGTGCGCTCCACCCGTTCGGGTTGCTGATGTCGGGGTTGGTGGAGTACGAGGCGTTGCCGGTCTGGTACACGAGGTACCACAGGCGTTGCGGCGCGTAGTAGAAGACCTGCGGCGCGGCCCGGTACCCGCGCCCGATGGCGCTGCGGTCCAGGTAGTGGTGCGTGGCCGAGCCGGCCTGGGACCAGTCGCTGAAGTTCAGATACACCAGGTTGTACCCGGAGGAGCTGGCGGTACTGGCGAACACGTGGTACTTGCCGTTGTACTGGACGACCGTCGGATCCTTGATGCCCGCGATGTTGTGGGTGGCGTCCGACTTCGGTGAGATCAGCGTGCCGCTGGAGCTCCAGGAGAAGCGGGAGGGCAGCGCGGCCGGCGCGGCGGCGGACCGGGGCGAACGGGCGGTGGCCTGCTGTGTCGCAGCGGTGCCGCCCAGTGCCGACAGCGTTGCTTGGTAGGCCGGTTTCTTGTTGCCGTTGCGGTCGAACAGCAGCGGGTTCTCCCCGGCGCGCCAGGAGTCGCTGTCGCGGATGCCCCAGACGGTGATGCCGGTGCAGCGCGCCACGTTCATGCAGGACCTGACGGTGTTGGCGTACGCGTTCGGCGGTGCCTGTGCGATGTCCAGCTCGGTGATCTGGACGTCCACGCCGAGGGCGGCGAAGTTCGACAGCGTCGTCTGGAAGCTGGCGGGCGGGCCGCCGGCGCCGAAGTGGGCCTGGAGGCCGACGCAGTCGATGGGCACGCCGCGCGCTTTGAAGTCGCGCACCATGCGGTAGACGCCCTGAGTTTTGGCGTCGTTCCAGTTCTCGATGTTGTAGTCGTTGTAGCAGAGCTTCGCCGCCGGGTCGGCGGAGCGCGCGGTGCGGAAGGCCTGCTCGAGGAAGCCGTTGCCCAGCACGTCCCGGAAGACCGAGCTGCGCAGCTGGCCGCTGCCGCCGTCGGCGAAGGCCTCGTTGACCACGTCCCAGGAGTGGATCCGGCCCTTGTAGCGGTTCATCACCGTGGTGATGTGGTTGTTCATCACGCCGCGCAGCGTGTTCGCGTCCCTGATGGAGCTGACCCAGCCGGGCAGCTGGGAGTGCCAGACCAGGGTGTGGCCGCGGACGCGCTGACCGCGGGCCGTCGCGCCGTTGACGATCTGGTCGGCGGGACCGAAGGTGAACTGCCCGCGGGATCGCTCGGTCGCGTCCCATTTCATTTCGTTCTCGGGTGTGACCGAGTTGAACTCGCGGCCCAGGATCCCTGTGTACGTGCCGTCGCCGAGCCTTCCGGCGGCCACCGCGGTCCCGAAGTACCGTCCGGACTGGGCCGCTTGGGCGCCGAGTGTGGAGGCCCGGGCGGCGTCGGGCGCGGTGGTCGCGGCCCGGGCGGCGTCGGGCGCGTCGGGCGCGGCGGTCGCGGCCTCTGGCGTCACCAGGGCGGCCATGGCCAGCAGGGATAACACCGAGGCTCGGCGACGGCCGAGCCGTTTCAGCGGGTTCATGGTTCTCCTACGGTTGGCGGGGGGTTGGGTTGGGTTGGTGCGGTCGGTGGGATCGGTTCAGGGCACGGACAGCTCGAACCGCATGACGCGGACCGCGCCGCCGAGTGCCTGGGTGGCGTGGTTGAAGAGGGCGAATCGATAGCCCATGAAGAACCGCCAGTCGTTGCCCATGGAGAAGGCGGGCCCGAGGCGGGTGAAGCGGGTGCCGTCGGTGCTGTAGGAGAAGGTTCCGGGGCGTGCCGTGCCGGGGCGGATGTCCGCGGCCGCGCGCAGCCAGATGCGGCCGCCGGAGACGGTCGCGCTCGCGACCTCGGTGCCGGTGCCGGTCGTGTTCCAATTGCCGTCCATGGTCAGCCCGTTGACCATCACCACCCGCGTCGCACCGCCGTCACGCTTGACGCCGATCCACGCGGACGAGTCACGCAGCAGCGCGAGTCCGGCGCGGTCGCCGTCCCGCATCGCCGAGTAGTCGAGCTGGATGGTCGCGGTGGACGTGGGCCCCTGAATGCGATGCGTGAGGGTGTTGCGGGCCCAGTACAGGTCGTTGGTGACGGTCGCGGTCCGCAGGGTCAGGCCGTTGTCGACCGACCACTTGGTGTTGTCCGGGTTGTGGTTCCACTCCCACTTCGGCTTGAGGGTCGTGCCGTCGAACGTGTCGACGCCGATCATGGGGGTGACCTGGCGGGGTGGGGCGGGCACGGCCGGGCTGGGATACGAGGTGCCCCATGCGCCGTTCACGAGTTGTACGACGGGCCAGCCGTCCGAGGTCCAGGTGACCGGCGCCAGGGCGGGCACCCGGCCGCCGGGGTAGGCGTCCACGAAGGCCATGTAGTACCAGGCGCCGCTCTGCGTCTGCACGAGCCCGCCCTGGTGCGGGACGCCACCGCCGGGGATCGGCCCGCGCAGGTCGAGGAGGACCTGCCGCATCGTGTACGGACCGAAGGGGCCGCTCGACGACTTCAGGATGTACTGCCCGTTGGCCGGGCGGGTCAGGAAGATGTAGTACTGCCCGTTGATCTTGTAGAAGCGGGCCCCCTCCAGGGTGCCGACACTGGACGGGGTGGTGAACACCTGCTGCGTGCGGACCTGGGTGCGGCCGTCGCGCGAGAGCTGGGCCACGCTGATGGTGGTGTTCCCGTACGCCACATACAGGGAGTCGTCGCTGTCGACGAGCAGCCCGGCGTCGTAGTACGGCGTGCTGATCGTGGTGAGCCTGCTCCACGGCCCCTCGACCGCGGTGGCGGTGTAGATGTACGTCCTGGCGAAGTCGATCTGGCCGAGCCAGTAGAAGGTCCCGTTGCTCGGGCGGTGAGCCAGCGACGACGCCCAGATACCCCGGACGTAGCCACGGGCACCGTTCAGGTCGTACTTGGCGCCGAAGTCGAGGACGGGCACCGAGTGACCGGCGACCTCCCAGTTCACCAGGTCGTACGAACGCAGGACGGGTGCGCCCGGCGAGTAGTGCATCGTCGAGGCCGAGGCGTAGTAGGTGCCGCCGACGCGGATGACATCGATATCCGCGAAGTCCTGCCAGATCACCGGGTTCGTGTACGCCGCGGCTGCCGCGAGGGCCGACCCCTGGGCGGGAGTGGAGGCGGCGGTGCGGGAAGCTCCAGCCAGAGGAAGGAAGGCGCCGGTGGCCAGGCCGGTGGCGGCCGCCAGCACGCGGCGACGGGGCATGTGCTGATGAGGGCATGACAAATCCATGTGTGGCGTTCTCCTTGTGTAGCCCGGCCGTTGCGGTTGGTGCATGTCGCCGCCGCAGGCCTCATGGCTGCGGAGCTCCTTTTGCCGGCGTGCGTTACGCGGGAGTGTCTTGCCTTGTCCATGCGGCGTGCAGTGACCCGATCGATCCATCAAGTTCGTGATGTCGAACGCAGATTGGCTTGTCGAGCACCCTGGATAATAGGAGGTCGGTGGATCCCGTCAATACTTCCCGCATCGTGAGCCGCATCGAAAACATTCGGGATCGGGTTGGTGAAGCCGCATCGAAAACATTCGGGATCGGGTTGGTGACATTCGCCGCAGGACCGATGTCCGAATGTCGCAGATCGGCGCGGGCTGTTTCGGTCGTCGGCGGCCGCAGAGCGGAGTGCAGAGGCCGAATGGTGTTGACATGTTGAGACGTTTATCTAGTATCCGTGAGGCCCTGACTTTCCGAATGGCGTTTGAAATTGCGAACCCCTGGATCTCCATTTCTTTGTGTCATGAACATGACATCCGCCTCGCGCGCATCACCCGCCCGTGGTGCCCTTCCGGGAAAGGAACGCCGGTGCCCAGACGATCAGGCAGACGACTGCTCCACCTCCTCGCGGCCGCCGCGCTGACGGTTACCGCGTCCGTGACGGCCTCCGCTCAATCCACCGCTTCGGCCGCGCCCGGCAGTCCGGCGCTTACTCCACCGTTGGGGTGGAACAGCTGGAACAGCTTCGGGTGCTCGGTCACCGAGGCACAGGTTCGCCAGGCCACCGACGCGATGGTGTCCTCGGGCATGCGGGACGCCGGCTACCGGTACGTGGTGGTCGACGACTGCTGGTTCGACCCGCAGCGCGACGCGGCGGGCAACCTGCGGGCCAATCCGACCAAGTTCCCGAGCGGGATGAAGGCCCTCGGCGACTACATCCACAGCAAGGGCCTGAAGTTCGGCATCTACCAGGTGCCGGGCGAACGTACCTGCGCGCAGACCAGCGGCGCCTATCCCGGGTCGACGGGCAGCAGGGGACACGAGACCCAGGACGCCGCCACGTTCGCCTCGTGGGGCGTCGACTACCTCAAGTACGACTGGTGTTCCTCCAGCGGGACCCGTGACGAGCAGGTCGCGCGTTTCACGCTCATGCGCGACGCCCTGCGCGCCACCGGGCGGCCGATCGTCTACAGCATCAACCCCAACAGCTTCCACGCCATCACCGGCGCCACGTACAACTGGGGCGAGGTCGCCGACCTGTGGCGGACGACCGAGGACCTGCTCGACATCTGGCAGAACGGCAACACCAACAGCTATCCGATGGGCGTCGGCAACGTCCTGGACGTCACCGCGCCGCTGGCGGCCCAGTCGGGCCCGGGCCACTGGAACGACCCCGACATGCTGGTCGTCGGCCGCCCCGGCCTGTCACTGACCGAGTCCCGCTCCCACTTCGCCCTGTGGGCACTGCTGAGCGCACCACTCATGGCCGGCAACGACATCCGCACCATGTCCGCCGACGTGAGCGCGATCCTGCGCAACCCGCGTCTGCTGGCGGTGAACCAGGATCAGCTGGGCGCGGGCGGGCGCAGGGTGCGCGACGACGGCAACACCGAGGTGTTCGCCAAACCGCTGTCCGACGGCTCGGTCGCGGTGGGCCTGTTCAACCGGGGAGGCAGCACCGCGACGGTCACCACCTCGGCCGCGCAAGTCGGCCTGTCCGGCGGGCAGTTCACGCTCACGGACCTGTGGACCGGCGGGACTTCGAGCACGTCCGGGCAGATCTCGGCGAGCGTCCCCGCGCACGGTGTGGCCGTGTTCCGGGTGACGGGTGGCAGCCCGCTGGCCGCCACCACCTCGCGGCTGCGCGGCAACGCATCCGGCCGCTGTCTGGACGTGGACAACGCCTCCACCGCGGCCGGGGCCACGGTACTGCTCTGGGACTGCCACACGGCCGCCAACCAGCTGTGGACCACGTGGGCCGGCGGCGAGATCCGCGTCTTCGGCGACAAGTGCCTGGACGCCTACAACCAGGGCACCACCAACGGCACCCGGGTCATCACCTGGCCCTGCAACGGCCAGAACAACCAGAAGTGGACCATCGGTTCCGACGGGTCGATCCGCAACGTCCACGCCGGGCTGTGCCTCGACGTCGACCGGGCCGGCACCGCCAACGGGACCCCGCTGGTCCTGTGGAGCTGCAACGGCCAGGCCAACCAGAAGTGGACCCGCGTGTGAGGGACGCCGCACACCGGCCGAAGGCTCAGGCGCCTCCTCCTTCACCACGCGCATGGCCTCAGCCGCCGGCGGCAGCGGCTACTCCTCGCGACCTCGCGCGTCGCGCACTTCAGATCCCTTCCGCACATGGCGATGTTCCAACAGGAGAAGGGGAGTTGCTTGATGCAAAGGTCAAGATTCCATTTATGGCCCCCCGTGGTCGCGGTGCTGCTCGTCCTGACCATGGCAGGCACTGCGCTGGGCAGTGACCACCGAGAGAACGCGCCGCTCACGGCCTCCGGCACGGCTGCCGCAACCGTCGGCACCGCGGCCGCGAGCCCCGGATGCGGCAAGGCCCCCACCCTGACGAGCGGTACGCACACGATCCAGAGCGGCGGCAAGAACCGGAGCTTCATCCTGCGGATCCCGGACGGCTACGACCGCAACCGCGCCCACCGGCTGGTCCTCGGGTTCCACTGGCTGGGCGGCACCTCCACCGACGTGGCCACGGGCCGCACCGTGGAAACGGGCACCTGGGCCTACTACGGGCTCCAGCGACTGGCGAACAACAGCGCCGTCTTCGTCGCACCCCAAGGCCTCAACAACGGCTGGGCCAACGCCGGAGGGGAGGACGTCACCTTCGTCGACGACATGATCAGGCGGATCGAGGCGGACCTGTGCGTCGACACGGCACAGCGCTTCGCCCTGGGATTCAGCTACGGCGCCGCCATGTCGTACGCCCTCGCGTGTTCCCGCGCGACGGTCTTCCGCGCGGTCGCGGTCCTGGGCGGCGGACAGCTCAGCGGATGCAGCGGCGGCAACCAGCCGATCGCCTACCTCGGAGTGCACGGCCTCAGGGACAGTGTCCTCGGTATCTCCGGCGGCCGGGCGATGCGGGACAGGTTCGTCAGGAACAACGGCTGCACCCCTCAGAACCCGCCCGAGCCGCCCCAGGGCAGCCTGACCCACCGGGTCACCACCTACTCGGGCTGCTCCGCAGGGCATCCGGTCGCCTGGGCCGCGTTCGACGAAGGGCACATCCCCGCTCCGCAGGACGGGGCCCCCGGTGAGAGCGGCTCCAGGACCTGGGTGCCGCAAGAGGTCTGGAAGTTCTTCACGCAGTTCCAGACCTCCAACCCGCCGCCGGGGACGGCGACCTGCCGGGTCACCGGCACCGTCAGCGCCTGGAACACCGGTCTGACGTCGAGCATCACCATCGCCAACGTCGGCACCAGCCCGATCGACGGCTGGTCCCTCGTCTTCACCCTGCCCGACGGCCAGACCATCACCTCCGGCTGGAACGCGGAGTACTCGGCCGCCTCCGGCCGGGTGACGGCCCGAAACGTCGCCCACAACGCCACCATCGCCCCAGGCGCTTCGGTCGACATTGGCTTCCAGGCAGCCCACACCGGCAACACCGCCCCGCCCACCTCCTACACCCTCAACGGCACTGCCTGCGCTGTCACAGGGAGTGCACCGAAGTGACCAGGTGGTTCGGGCGGAGACATCGGAGCCAGGGGCGCCGCCGGCTGTTCGGCCAAGGTGTGTGGACTTGAGCAGACGGTCTGAAACTTCTTGGTGCCATCCGCGGCGAGGTTCCTCGCCGCGGATGGCTGTCATGGCGCCGGACGGCACGCAAGCGTCGGGCGCCGGTCACGTCACGTCCTGGTGCAGGTGGTCCCGTTCAGGCTGAACCCATCCGGCGCGGCGAAGGCGCCGCTGTAGGTGCCCTGGAACCCGAACGTCTGGCTGCCGCCGGGGGCGATGGTCGCGTTGTGCGTCAGGCCGCTCGCCGTTACGGATCCCGAGGACGGGGAGACAGCTGCGTTCCAGGCGCTGGTGACGCGCTGGCCGGAGGGCAGGGTGAAGGCGAGGCGCCAGCCGTCGACAGGTGCCGAACCGGTGTTGGCGACGGTGACGTTCGCGGTGAAGCCTCCCTGCCACACGTTCGTGGCGTACGACACCTCGCAGGTCGTGGCGCCGCCCGGGCCGCCCGGTCCACCACCCGTGTTGACGGTCGACGAGAACGAGTTCACGGTCAGTCCGGTGCCGTTCTGCCAGGGTTCGAAGCCGGCCTGAACGCTGGTCAGGTACCAGCTGCTCTGTGCCAGCCCGCGGGCTACGGCCTGCCGGACGAAGTCCATCACGTCGAAGCTCCAGCTCCCGATCGCCGACGGGGCGACGAAGGACAGCACGTCGTTGGAGCCGTTGCTGCCCGACCACACCTGCCAGGTGCGTCCGCCGACGGTGGCCGTGCCGACCTGGGAGCCGATGGGCTGGATCGGGCCCACCTTGTTGAACCAGATCATGATCTCGGTGCGGTTCACGCCGTCGGTGCGGGGCGTCGGGTCAAGCCAGATGTCGTACGAGGCGTTGTACACGGCGTCGCCGACGTAGCCGTACGAGATGCTGCTCGGCGCGCTGGAGATGTCGGCGAGCCGCGCGGGGAGCTTGGTGCCTGGCGAGCAGTTGGTGTAGTGGCAGCCGTTGAAGAGGGACGGGTACGACTTCGGCGCGCCGTTCGTGGGCACGGAACCGTCGGCCCGCGTGAGCCGGAAGCCGGTGTCGGTGGCGGTGACGCACTGGGGCTCGTTGGTGCCCCAGCGGTTGTTCTGGACGGCGTATCGCCCCTGGATGACAGTCGAGCCGAACTGTTCGCAGACCGTGGTGTCGGCCTGGGCCGGGGGCGTGGCGGCGAAGAGCGCCGCGACGGCGGCGAGCGCGGTGACGAGCGTGCACAACGTGCCGCGCACGGTGCGGGGAAGCTGCGGTAACGGTCGCATGCGGGCCTCTTTCGGAGGTACGGCCGGAGATGGGGGGTTAGGGGCGCTTCCCCTCCCTCTGCATGGGAGCGCTCCCAGACCCTGTTTCTGATGGACTGTAGGCCGCGATCATGTACCTGACAACTCTGGCGTCGTGTCCAACACACTGCGTGGTCAGTGCGCGTGCCGTGTGCGCAGGGCAGGGGGCATTCGTTGGTGATCCGTACCGTGATCGACTTGCCGATGGCCGCGCGGACGAGCAACACGTACGCGCCGCACGCCCTGGACGTCTCGTAGTCCGTGGTGTTCATGGCCGCGATCATGAGGTCGGGACTCGGGCCGAACAGGCAGGCGCCGTCTCCGTCGTCGGCCTCGTAGGCGGTGGCGACCCCGGTGTAGGTGGTGTTGGGCCGAATCCGCCCTGCCGACGGTGGCGTGGTGGACGCCGGTCGCGAGGGCCGCGCGGTGGCTGTGGCCGAAGGGCGTGCCGCACCGGTCGTCGCAGCAGCCGTCGGCGTCGGGGTGCCGGTCGCGGTCGGCGTCGCCGACGCGCTCGGGGTGCCCGTCTCAGTCGTGGTGGTGGCTCTCACCTGGGTGCTGGCGGCGGGTGTGGCCGGCGGCATGCCCTGCCTCTGCCTTGCGGTCGGGGAACGACCCCATGACCACCGAGAGCGAAAAGGTTGCCTTCGATTTCTCACCGGGGCGTACCGGAGTTCCGCGGTAGGCGTATCCGGACGGCTCGCCGGGGTCGTTCCCGGTGAACAGACTGGTGGCGCTGGGATGGTCGGAGTCCGGCCTGTCGGCGGGGGTGGGTGGAAACGCGCGCGAGCGCGGACGGCGCTACAGGGCCGCCAACAGGCCGTCGAGTGCGGCCTGCTGGCGTGCGGGCGTGGTGGCGTGCGGGACGAGCAGCGCGTTGACCTGAAAGCCGGTCAGGGCGGCGAGCAGGGTGTCGGCGCTCTGTTCGTCCCGTGGATCGTCCGCGATCTCGCCTGCTGCCCGGGCCTGTGCCAGGCATTGGTTCATCCGTTGCCGCCACTGGTCCATCGCACTCGCGTGGACGGCCGCCATCCGCGGGTCGTGCAGGGCCCGGTCCCAGAAGGCGACGACCACCCGGGCTTCCAGCAGCCGTCTTTCGTCGAGCGGCATGATCTCGAGGCACAGGCGGCGCAGCGCGACGAGCCCGGTGGCATCACCGATGGCCTTCTCGGCACGGACGTTGGTGCTCTCGACGGCGTACTGAAAGGCGGCCTGCAGGATCTCGTCCTTGCTGCGGAAGTACGGTGCGAGGGCACCGTTGGCGTACCCGGCCTCGGCGGCGAGATCGCGCATGGTGACGGCGCCGAGACCGCGGCGGGCGATCAGTGCCCAGACCGCCGCGACGATCTCACGACGGCGGGCGTCATGGTCGACGATCTTCGGCATGGGCGCGGGATCTCCCTCCCGGTGATGCGTTCGGCTCCCCAGACGGCAGTTCAGAATGCCATGACGGTCATCGTCGCGACCATGACGAGGGCTCCGGCGTCCTGTTGCCGGGCCACGGCGCCGTCTGCGCCCCGCAGCTGCGCGACCATGATTCCTCCGGCCCGCGTGACCGCCCAGCAGGCGACTACGAACAGGGCGAGACCGCCCGTTCCGGCACCGGCACTGTGGTGTTCCATGGCCGTTCCCATGGGTTCGGTGGCCGCCGTCAGGAGTGCCATGGCGGCGAGGTCGGCCGTCTCGGCGGATCTGCCGCGGCCCGGGCACCCGGCGCACACCCGCCACACGCAGGCCGATGCCACGGCGGCCGCGCCGATCAGGAGTGCCTCGCGTGATCGTCCGCCCGGGATGACCATCATCGCCATCACCGCCATGGCGACGGCGTGCGGCCCCCAGCCGCGTGCCGGACCCGGTAGATGACCGGCCAGGCAGACAGCAGCTGCCGCCAGGCCGGCCACCGCGAGCAGCTCATGCATCACACATCACAGCAGCCATGTGAGCTGGCGGCGTTGGAAGGAACGTCCAGCGTGGGATTGCGGTCGAAGAAACCGGTCGGCTTGAGCTTGAAGCCGGTGTAGTCGACGGGCATGATCGGCCAGTCCTCGGGACGGGGTGCGTGGGTGAGCCCGAACGTGTGCCAGATGACGAGCGAGTGACCGTCGAGAGCACGGTTGGCACCGGCATAGGCGGGCAGGCCCGCGCCTCCGGGATGCTGGTTGACGAAGTCGCCGGCGGGGTAGCGCTCGGCAGGGTCGTACGCCGTGACCCACAGGTGATGGGTGGCGAAGGCCGCGCGGGCGGCGATGGACGAGCCGGGGTCGGCGAGCAGCGTCGGCCTGCCCTCGGGATGAAGGGTGTAACTCACCGGCGAACCCACGGAGTTGAGCGATCCCGGGTTCGATATGTGCCAGACACGGTCGACACTCATGTCAGCGGTGCGCTGGGCCTCCGACTCGGTCCGCAGCGGCGTGCGCCGGAGGGTGAACGCGTTTCCGCGCGGGTTGTCCGGGCCGATCGGCACGCGTACGACGTCGACCTCTTCGACCCTGTTCTGCGCACCGTCGACGGCCATGTCCAGGCGGGCGCAGAACAGGTGCTGGTGGTATGGGGCGCCGAGTCCGGGAGCGACCTCCGTGGCGTAGGGGTAGCCACCTCCCGGGTAGGCGGAGGGGAACACGATGCCGGTGGCCTTGGCCTCGAACTCAATGGTGCCGTCGAGGTAGAGATACCAGTAGAACCCGTAGTCGTAGTTGCCGATGGTGGTGAAGAAGGAGAGCACCATCCGGCGCTGGCGGCGGGTCTCGGCGGAACCGGTCCACAGGTCGGTGTGCTTCCAGAGGATGCCGTAGTCCTCCTCGTGCAGGCAGATCGCGTTGGTGAGGGTGCGCGGTGCGCCGGATTCGTCGGCGATGACGGCGTCCAGGTAGGTGATCTCACCCAGGCAGTCACAGCCCAGTTCCAGGGCGTTGGCCATCCGGCCGATCAGGAACTCGCCGGTGTCGAAGTAGTTCTGCCAGGAGCGGACCGGCGAGGGGTCGGCATAGGGGACGACCATCTCCGCGATCGAGGCGCGATGGATGATGGGACGGTCGCGCCCCTGGTCCCGGTCGTGGAACGCGATCTGGTGGAGGGTCAGGCCTTCACGGGCGTCGAAGCCGATACGCAGGGACCAGTTCTCCCACTGGAGGAGGTTGCCGTCGAGGGTGAAGCTCGGCCCCTCGGGCTGGGTGATCTCCAGGGGCTTCTGGCTGGTGCGCGGAGGGCCGGTGACGGCCGGGTCGTCGAAGTTGGCGGACACGTCGGGAACCGGGACGGGGCCGATGTCGATGACCCGGTCGACGGTCTTGTTCAGTACGTCGACGTAGGCGACGAGGCCGTCGACGGGACGCCCCCAGGCATGATCCTTCGCGTGTTCCTGGACGAAGGCGAGGCCGCGCAAGACACGGCGTCCGGACTCGTCGGGGTACTCGTCCGCGTACACACCCGCGGACAGCGGAGCGACGCGCACCCGTGCCCCGTCCAGACCGCGCCTCCTGAGCGCCGCGACCCACTCCTCGTCAGTGGCCAGGATCTCCTCGACCAGGTCGAACTCCTCCTCGAGCACGGGTAGTTGTCCGTCCTTGGCGGCGTCCAGAGTCCGATCGGAGTCGATCGTGCCGCGGGTCAGGGAGAGGACGACGTCATGTGCGGGAGCGCCCGCGGTGTCGTGCAGCATGACCCGTACGCGGCGGTCGATTGCGTCGCCGCGGGCATGGGTCATCAGGAGATCCTTCTCCGGCTCCTCCAAGCCGAGGTATGCGAAGCGGCTGGTGTCGGCCAGCAGGCCGGCTTCGGCGAGGACCGTGCGGGCGGCCGTGATCTCACTCGGTGTGAGCGGCGCGAGAGGGTGCTGAGCGTCGGAGGTCATGGCGTTCCTTCGAGTGAGGCGACTGCCGTTTTTCAACGTGTGTAGATAAAAAACGTGGGCGCAGTGTCCCGTCCAGACCCCGGGCAGGTCTTTTCGGCCCGGGCATCGCGCTCCGCAACGTCCGTGCACCCCACGCCACATCTGTGTGCACGGACTGGAGACCGCATCTCCATGACTCCGTTCGGGCGCCTGGATGCCATGACTTGGGCCCGACCCGGAGAACTGGGGGGAGTGTCACGGCCGGTCAGGGCACTCGTCGAGCGTCGCTCCGCAATGGGCCTGCACGCGATGTGCGGTCAACCACTGGTCATGGGCGCTCGCCCGGACGTCGGGTCCAGAGTGGCCCGGCGCCGGTAGTCCCGTGGGGTTTCGCCGTAGGCCGCTTTGAAGACGCGGGCGAAGTGACGGCCGTCAAGGAGTCCCCAGCGTGCGGCGATGGCGGCCACCGGCTGATCCCTGGTGGCCGGGTCGGCCAGGTCGCGGGCGCAGCGCTCCAGCCGCCGGGTGCGGATCCAGCCGGCGACCGTCGTCTCCTCCTCCGCGAACAGCTTGAAGAGATACCGCCGCGAGATCGCGTGCGCCCGGGCGATGGCATCGGGAGTGAGATCCGGGTCTGCGAGATGACGCTCGATGTAGTCACGGATGCGCAGCGTGGTCGCAAGGTGAGGCGCGACCGGTGTCGTCCGATTGAGCCGCTCGCACAGGAGAGCCGTGACCAGGGATACGGCTCCGTCGGCCAGCCGTGACACCTCGGGGCCCGCGCAGTGCGCGCTCTGCTCGGTCAGCGACTGCAGGAAGGGCGCCACGACCGCTCCGACGCCCTTGTCGGCAGCCATGTTCTTCCCGGTCACAGCGCGCAGGGTCTCGGGTCGCAGAGGGATCAGCGAGCGCGGCAACAGCATCAGGACTGTGCTGAAGTGACTCTCGTAGGTGAAGCTGTACGGGCGCGACGTATCGCACAGCGCCAGGTCACCCGGCGTCAGCCGACTGCGCATGCCGTCCTGCTCGATCACCGCGGTGCCCGAGACCTGCAGGCTGAGCTTGTAGAAGTCCTCTTCATGCCGCGCGGCGAGCGACGCGGTCCGACGTACACGCAGGGGTCCCGCACTCAGCGAACTCAGCTGCAGAGCGCCGACACGCCCGTCGGTGGCCGTGCCGTGGAAGATGTCGGCAGTCGTCTGCGAGGTGTCCAGCGGCACGAACAACAGACGGGATATCTCGTCGACCCAGAAGTCGAAGCGCTCACCCGGGGAGACATTCTCGGTCGTCACGACGGTTCGCATGGACGCGCTCCATCTGGTCGGTGCTGCACCGCCACGGTACCGACAACTCGGCTTCACCGGTAGGACGTTCATGCCCTCGGGGAGGAGCCGTCGGAGCACATGCCCGCGTGGGTTCCTGTGCATGCAGTGGCGAAAACACGTGCACGGTTCCGCACCCTCCCGCGGCGCGGTTCGCAGGACAGTGTCCCTCACAGATCCGTACGGCGGTGTCACACGGGAGCCGACACGGGCACTCCGCGAAAGTCGGCCTCAGCCTGGACGCCCCCTCCCGCGCGGCGTTTCCCGTCCGGGCTGCGGTCCGTACTCATCAAGGAGTCCCATTGTCCCAGCAGTCACACGATCCGGGGCACCGCACGCACCTTCGCCGTGGTGCGGTCGGTGT
The DNA here is from genome assembly GCF_005786655.1 of Streptomyces montanus. Taxonomy (NCBI): domain Bacteria; kingdom Bacillati; phylum Actinomycetota; class Actinomycetes; order Kitasatosporales; family Streptomycetaceae; genus Streptomyces; species Streptomyces montanus. The sequence continues at coordinate 97,294 of NZ_VBZC01000022.1, read as the reverse complement.
GGCCGGCATCCTCTTCTTCGTCCTGTCCGCGCAGGCCCCTCTCACCGGAATCGTGGGCACGCTGCCGGTGCCGCTCGGCCTGGGCAACGGCGGCGGAGCGCCGGCCGCCTATCTGGTCGTCGGCGCCGTCGTGGCCGTCTTCGCCGTCGGGTTCATCACCATGAGCCGGCACGTCACGGACGCGGGAGCCTTCTACGCCTATGTGTCACGCGGGCTGGGCAGGACCGTCGGAGTCGGTGCGTCACAGACCGCCTTGCTCTGTTACGGCGCCACTCAGGCAGGCATGTACGGCCTGTACGGCGTCGTGGTCAAGGGCCTGTTCCAGCAGTACCTGTCCCTCGACCTGCCGTGGTGGGTCTGGGCGGTGGGGACGATGATCGTCGTGCAGATTCTGGGCTCGCTCAACATCGAGCTCGGCGCCAAGCTGCTTGCGGTTCTGGTCGTGGCCGAAAGCTCGCTGCTGGTGGCGTTCGCGTTCCACGAGTTCGTGACCGGCGGAGGTCCCCAGGGACTGGACTTCGCGGGTAGTTTCGCACCTTCCGCTTTCTTCGCCGGCGCGCCGGGAGTGGCACTGACCTTCGCGATCGCCTCGATGATCGGCTTCGAGTCCGCGGCCATCTACTCGCAGGAGGCCAAGGATCCCGCCCGCACTGTGCCGAGGGCGACCTATCTCTCCGTCGTCGTGATCTCGGTGTTCTTCAGCTTCGTCTCCTGGATGGTCGTGAGTCACTATGGCGCGGACAATGTGGGAGGCGCGGCCCGCACCGCGCTGCAGAACGGCGAAGCCACCTCGGTAGTACTTGCAGCCGTGACCGACTCCCTCGGCCCGTGGGCCACCGACACGATGGCCGTACTGCTCGTCTCCTCGCTGCTCGCCGGAATACTCGCATTCCACAACGCCATCAATCGCTACCTCCACTCGCTCGGCACCACAGGCGTCCTGCCCGCCTGGCTGTCGCACACGAACCGTCACGGGGCGCCCCACACCGCCAGCCTGACGCAGACCGTCCTCGCCTTCTGCATGGTTGTGCCGTTCGCCCTCGCCGGCGCCGATCCGGTGGTGACACTGCTCACTTGGGGTGGTGGAGTAGCGGTTCTGTCCCTGCTGGTGCTGTACATCCTCACGTCGCTCTCCATCGTGGTCTTCTTCCGGCGGACTCGCCTGGACACCCGTCCGTGGCACACGCTGATCGCGCCGAGCGCCTCCGTTCTGCTTCTGCTCGGCGTCATGATCATGGCCATCGCGAACTTCCCCACGCTGATCAGCGCTTCCGGTGACACCGCTTTGCTCCTGGAGCTCTGTGTCCTACTGGTGTTCGTCGCGGGGGTCTTTCTGGGCATCGTGCAGCGCAGCCAGGGTGCTGGAAGCAGTCCGGCTCACGCTCAGGCAGCGGTGCAGACGGACGAGGTGTCCTCCTCTCTGTGACACACCTGCGCCCGCTGCCCGGGGAACCTACGACGGCCCCTCGGTCCGCCCGCCGGACGGCAGGTCAATCGCCCGGACCGACCCATGCTCCGGCAGAGCTCCCGTCGCCGCGAGCAGTGTGGACACCGACCAGGAGCCTGACGGATGGTCACCGCAGCCCGTCACCGAAGCCTGGTTGTCCGGTTCCTGCACCGCTTTGCAGGCACAACCCTCCGCCACCGGCCTCTGGCCAGGCATGCCAGGAGGGGCGGTCTCCTGGAGACCGCCCCTCCTGGCGCTGCAGCACCGGGGTCCGTGCCGCTCAGTCGGTCGTGCCGGAACCGCCTTCGTGAACGGCGGCCCTCGGCTCGATGCCGGTGGCACCGACCGTCTCCCGCCAGACCTCCAGGCCTGCCTGGAACGCGACGATGCCCGCCTCCGGGAGGGCGATCTCGATCGCCTCCAGGATCTCCTGCGGCGTGACCCCGAGGTCGAGGGCCACCCGGATATGGCTCTGGATGTGTCCCTTGCCGGCCCTCATCACGGTGAGGCTGAGGATGAACAACAGCTCCTTGGTGCGGCGATCCAGGGCACGGGGCCTCAGATAGGCCGCCTCGACCAGGCCGTTCGTCGCCTGCAGGACATCGAAGTCGTGCCGCGCCATGACCTTGTGATAGTCGAGGACGTACCCGCGGTCGCGGGCCATGGCGTCGATGTACTCCTGTGCGGCCTTCGCGGGGGCCGTGTCGGCGGTCATCCTCGGCCTCCTTCGTGCAGGGCGGTGCGGACGTGGGGTGTGGCGGGGACGAGGAGCCGGTTGGTCTGGCGCACGAGCAGCTCGCGCACGCGGCCTCGGAAGGCCGCGAAGTCGTCGTCGTCCGCCAGTTCGGCACGCCTCTTGGCACGGTCTTCCAGATTCTCGAAACCCCAGAAGTAGACCAGCGTGTTGAGTTCACCGACCTCGGTGGTGCAGCAGCCGAGCAGGTTGCCGAGGATCCGTACCTGAGGCTCGCGGCCGTACTGTTCCCACAGCCGGACGTACTTCGCCGCCGCACCCGGTTTGAGAAGGTAGTCACGTTGCTCGATGATCACGACGCCTCGCCCTCCGTGACGGGAACCGAGCGCCAGGCATCCTTGAACTCCGCGGACCGCGACGGCGCGACCAGTCGTTCGAAGGCGTCGCTCACCGTCGCCAGGTCCCGGGGATCGGTCAGGGCCGCGAGATACCGATCGGGCCGGACGACGGCGACGCTGCCCTGGTGCTGGGCGAACCAGTCCCGCAGCGTGCCGTCGACGTCCTCCACCGGCACCGAGTCGGTCATCGACGTGCGCCGCTCGGTACGCGACCGACCGGAGCGGGACTCAACGACGGTGATGTAGCGAGTGCCGATACGGTCCCAGAAGGCACGGGTGTCAGGATCCAGATGTACGAGCGGATCAGTGCCGTAGCCGATGAGGGCGAACCACTCGCCGAGTGTCTCGTCGAGCGGCAGCACTCGCCCGTCGGCGGTCTCGACCCTCGGCTGGATGAGCATCCGGCCCACCGGTGAACTCTTCCGCACAGGCTCGTGGCGGTGCAGTATGAGGCCCTCGGTGTACCGGGGCATGGGCTTGAATCGCATCTGCACCACCCAGTCGCGCACCGACGGTGCCACCGTGAGCCCGCGCAACAGGGTGTCGCGCGCGCGGGCCACCGTGGGGCTCGTCGGTGAAAGGAACCGGCCGAGGGCGTCCGACAGTTTCACCATCGTCTTGGCGTGCTCGCGCCGCTCGGTGTCGTATGTGGCGAGCATCCTCGGATGGGCGCGGCCGGTGACCACCGCCGCCAGCTTCCAGGCGACATTGGTCGCGTCCCGTATGCCGGTGTTCATGCCCTGCCCTGCCCATGGGGGCATGAGGTGGGCGGCGTCGCCCACGAGGCAGATCCGGCCGTCCACGAAGCGGTCGGCGACCCGCGAATGGTGCGTGTAGACGCGGGCCCGGATGATGTTGAGCGCCGTGGGATCGGGCACGTGCCCGATGAGGAGTTCGCGTACCTTCTCGGGCCGGAGCATGGCCTCGGCATCCTCGCCGGGGAACAGCATGAACTCCCAGCGGCGGTAGTTGTAGGGCAGGTCCAGGCAGACGTACGGGCGCTTCGGGTCGCCGTGCAGCCCCGTGTACGGGGCGTCGAGCGGGTCGTTGTCGCACTCGATCACCACCCACTTGCGCGGGTGGGTGTCGCCGCTCAACGGGATGCCGAGTTGCTCGCGTACGGTACTGCGGCCGCCGTCGGCAGCGACCACGTACTCGGCGTGGACGAGTACGCGTTCGCCCTGGGGGTCTGTGACGTGGAGCCGTGCTTCGGTGCCGTCCTGCTCCACACGTATGAGTTCGTGCCCCAGCAGAGGGCGGACGTGGGGATAGCGATGGAGGCCGGCGCGCAGCGCGCGCTCGGCGAGCTGCTGCATGAAGATGTTGCGCCGGGGCCAGCCGTACTCCTTGGTTTCCGGCCGGATGTCGGCGAGACAGCGGCCGTTCGCGGCGAACATCTTCAGCGGAACGTTCTGGATCATGTCGGCCAGCATCTCGTCGGCGAGCCCGATGCCCTGGAAGCTGCGCAGGCATTCGTCGTCCATGCCGACCGCGCGCGGGTAGTCGACGATCTCCTCACTGCGGTCGATCAGCAGGGTGCGCACTCCGTAGAGACCGAGGTAGTTCGCGACGGTCGCTCCGACGGGTCCGGCGCCGACGACGGCCACCTGGGTGCGGTGTTCGACGGGTTCGTTCATCGGGGAACCTCCGAACTCCTGAGGAATCTTGTGAGGTGGTGATGGAAGAGATCCGGGGCGTCGTCGTGCACGTAGTGGCCCGCCCCAGGGATCTCCACCGTCCGGACGCGCGGGTTGCGTTGCGCCATTGCGGCCGCGGTGGCGGCGGGGAGGAAGTCCGACTCCCCGCCCCGGATGACCAGGGTCGGGCACCGAAGGGCCTCGACGTACGGCCACAGTTCCACCTGCCGGGCCGGATCCGGGTCGAGGCGGGCTGCCGAGATGCCCGCCAGGTCGAACTTCCAGCGCCACCGTCCCTCGTCGTCCGGAGCGAGCGTGTGCCGCATCCTGGATTCGAGGGCGTCTTCGGAGATGTTCGGACGGATGCCGCGCCAGTACGCGCTGGCTGCCTCCCGGCTGGGGAAGTCGCGGGGGGTGTTCGTCATCTCGCGTTTGATGCGCTCGGCTCCCTCGCCGGACAGCGACGAGCCGGGTCCGATGTCCTCGACGACCGCCGCGCCGATCCGCTCGGGGTGACGCGCGGCGTAGACGTACGTGGTGGTGCCGCCCATGGAATGGCCCAGCAGCGCGAACCGGTCCAGGCCGAGGCGGTCGGTGAAATGCTCCAGATCGGCGACGTAGGACTCCGCGTAGTACTCGCCTCGCGGATCCCAGTCGCTGTCACCTCGCCCTCGAGCGTCCGGGGCCAGGACGCGGTAGCGGTCGCCGAGCCGCGCGGCCAGTGGCTCGAACGTCCGGGCATAGCTGCGCAGGCCGTGCAGCATGATGATCGCGGGCCGGTCCTCGTCACCCCACTCGACATAGTGCGTGCGCAGGCCGTTGAGCGTGATGAAGCGGTCCTGCCCGGCAGCGGTGGTGTCGGCGGCCATCTCAGTGCAGCCCGTCCTGGCCCTGCACCTCGTCGGCGCTGATGCCGCCCAGCCGGGCGTGCAGCCGGCCGCGCGTGGCGAACGCGAACACGACCACGACCTCGTCCGGGTTCGGGGTGTCGGGGAAGCTCGCCGTGACGGTGTCGTAGTGCGAACGCACGTACAGAGCGTCCTTGTGGGCCAGCGGAACGTCGAGGACGGTACCGGGACCGCCCCGCTTTCCGGTCGAGGGCACCCACGCTTTCCCGCCGCCGACCGCCTCGCGCACCGGGTCCGCGAACACCGCTGTGAGGAAGGCGTTGCCGTGTTCGTACTCGCCTGCCGCGCCGACCAGGCACGCCTTCCCGTAGCTCTGGATGGCACGGCCTCCGGCCGCCTCCTGGATCCGTCGGCCGAACTCCTCACCCAGCTTGGGCGAATCGGCGACGATGTCGCCGAGGTCCTGGCTGAACCGTCCGGCGTAGGGATTGTGTATCGCCGCCGCGATGACGATCTTGCGTACGGGCTCGCCGTCCGCGAGGACGCCTGTCTCGTTGGCGAGGGTGTCCTCGGTCTGGGTGAACCACTTGCGGATGTGGTAGCCGGCGAAGTTGGGCTGAGGCACAGGTGTTTCCTCGGGGTGCGGAGGGCGATGGGATGCGGGCATGGGGGCTCCGTGAGGAGGCGGGGCGGGACGGAGGCGGCAGCACTAACCGCGGAGCGGTTCGATCTCCACCGGCTCGCTGGGGGCGCCGTGGAGACCGAGGATGCGCTTGCCCTCCTCGTCGTCGGTGACCGTCTCGTGGAAGAACTCGAAGCGGTTGCCGTCCGGGTCCGTGAAGTAGAGGCCGAAGCCGATCTTGTGGTCCGTGGTCTTGACCACGGGTACGCCCTTGGCCAGCAGCATCCCGTACAGCCGCCGCCACTCGTCGAGGTCGCCCTCCACCTCCAGCCCGTAGTGCTGCAGGCCGACACCGCCGGTGACGGCTCCGTCCTCGGCGCGGATCAGGGCGATGTCGTGGTGCTTCTTCCCGAAGGACAGAAACACCCACTGCGGGCCGCGTGCGGTGACCTCCATGCCGAGGACGTCCTCGTACCACTTGGCCGAGGCCTCCGGGTCGCGGACGAACAGCGACAGATGGGTGCGGCGTACCCGCGGCTTCGGAGCCTCCCGCGGGTCGGCGGGGATCGGCGTGGGCTCCTCGTTCGGGTCGAGTATGCGCTCGTCGGGGTCCAATGTCAGTGTCCTTCCGTGGCGGGTGCGACTGCCGGGGTCCAGGTCACGTCGGTGATCTCGCTGAACTCGCGCCACTCCTTGCGCCAGGTGCGACCGGCGTCGGTGGAGCGGAAGAGATGGCCGTACTTCGTTCCCGCGAAGACCAGTTCCGGGTCGGCGGCGTGGGTGCCGAAGGCCCAGACGGTCGAGTTGGCGGGCGTGTCCAGGGCGGTGTCCTGCCAGGTGCGCCCCAGGTCCTCGGAGCGCAGGATCCTGGTGGTGGTACCGGGGGTGCCGTCGCCGATGCCGAGCAGCAGGTCGTCGGTGCCGGGGAGCTGCTTGACCAGCCGGGTGTAGTAGATGCCGAACGTCTTGCGGGAGTCGGTACGGGTCCAGGTCGCACCGTCGTCCTGGCTGACGAAGAGCGCGTTGACGACGGCGACGACGATCGTCTTCGGCGGGCCCTGGAGGACGAGCACACAGTGGATGTCGGAGTTGGTGACGCCGTGGGGCAGGGTGGCGGGTGTGCCGTCGATCCGCTCCCAGGTGTCGCCCCGGTCGTCGCTGCGCCACAGGCCGCCTTCCTCGACGCCGAACCACATGTTCTTGGGCTCGTAGCGGTCGACAGCGCAGGTCAGAATCCTGGGACGGTTGACGCCCGCGCAGAATTCCGGGATCTGTGGGGGGAGTTGCTCCCAGGTCGCTCCGCCGTCGGTGGTGCGGAACACGGCTGCCCGGGAGGGAGCGCCGGTTCCGACGAGCATCGTGTCCGGGTTGGTGGGGTCGATCGCCAGCGACCAGATGGTCCGGTCGTTCATGGGCGAGTCGACGCGGCGCCAGCTGACGCCGGCGTCACTGCTGCGGACGAGTCCCGCGTCGGCGCCGGCCCAGACGACGTCGGGCTGTTCGGGGTGTACGGCCAGGCAGCGTACGACGGCGTCGAATTCCAGGTCCTGCCCGAGTCCCAGACGGGACCAGGTGGCGCCGTCGTCGGAGGAGCGCAGGACGCCCTGGCCTGCGGTGGCGACCAGGATGGTGCCTTCCATGTCGTGGGCTTCCTTTCGGAGCTGCGGAACAAAAGGGGGTGGGGTGAGGAGGGACCGGGAGCTAGAGGAAGATGCCGCGCGTGAGACCACCGTCGATGCCCAGTGACTCGCCGGTGATCGCGGCGGCCCTCGGCGAGGCGAGGAAGCACACGGCCTGGGCGATCTCGACCGCCTCCAGAATCCGGCGGATCGGTGTACGGGCGACGAAGTCCGCCTCTACGTCGGCCGCGGTGATGCCGCGCTTGGCGGCCTCCTTCTCGTACAGCTCGTGGATGTGCTCGGTCTCCACCACGCCGGGATGCAGGGTGTTGACGGTGATGCCGGATGGGCCGAGCTGGTCGGAAAGGGCCTTCGTCAGGTGGACGATCGCGACGTTGCGCATGCCGGAGAGCGCGTGGCTGGAACGGCCGGTCAATCCACCGATGTTGATGATCCGGCCATAGCCACCCGCCTTCATGTGCGGGGTGACGGCCTGCGCGCAGCGGAAGTAGCCGACGATCTTGGTATTGATGTCGGCCAACAGCAGCTCTGGGTCGGCTTCCTCGACCGAGTTGCGTACCAGCCCGGAAGGGGCGGCCGCGCCGTTGACGAGGATGTCGATCCGCCCCAGTTCGCCGGCCGCGCGCCGCACCATGGTGCGTACGGACTCGGTGTCGTTGGTGTCCGAGGCGAGAGGGATGACCCGGCCACCGGTCTCGGTCTCGAGTTCCTTCGCGGTGCGTTCCAGCACGGGCAGCCGACGGGCGGTGATGACGACGGACACACCCTCGGCGGCGAGTTCGCGGGCGGTGGCTCTGCCGATGCCCTGGCTGCCGCCGGTGACGATGGCGGTCCTGCCGCCCAGTTCCAGGTCCATGCGTGTCTCCCACAGAGGTGATCGGCAACAAGGGGCTTCGGTATCAAGGGGCTTCGGTAACAAGGAGCTCGGATGTCAGCCGAGGTTGACCCAGACGCTCTTGACCTCGGTGTAGAGGTCGAGCACGGTCCGGCCCATTTCCCGGCCCCAGCCGGACTGCTTGAATCCGCCGAAGGGCGACGCTGGATCCGTGAGGTTGTAACAGTTGATCCACACCGTGCCCGCCTGCAGTTCGTCGGCGATGCGGTGGGCGTGGCCCAGGTCGGAGGTCCAGATGCCGGCCGAGAGCCCGAACGGCGAGTCATTGGCCCGCTCGACCAGATCGTCCACGTCGTCCCAGCTCATCGCCGCCAGCACGGGACCGAAGATCTCTTCCTGGACGATGCGCAGGCCGTCGTCGGGCGCCACGAACACCGTCGGCTGGACGAAGTAGCCGCCGTCGTACGCCGCGTCGAGGTCGGGCCGCCCGCCGCCCGCGGCCAGCCGGGCACCCTGCTCCCGGCCGGCGGCGATGTACCCGCTGACCCTCTCGTGGTGTCTCGCGGACACCAGCGGTCCCATCTCGGTGGCCGGGTCGCTGCCGGGCCCGACGACGATCCTGCGGGCGCGCTCCGCCACCGCGTCCAGAACCTCGTCGAAGATCTTGCGGTGCACGTACAGCCGGGAGCCGGCAGTGCACACCTGACCCTGGTTGAAGAAGACGGCCTGGGCGGCGGCCTCGGCAACGGCCTGCGGATCGGCGTCGGGAAGCACGATGTTCGGGGACTTGCCACCGAGTTCGAGGGAGACCTTCTTCAGGTTCCCGGCAGCGGCGTGGACGATGGCGCGGCCGGTCTCGGTGGATCCAGTGAAAGCGATCTTGTCGACTCCGTCATGGGCGGCGAGGGCAGCGCCCGCCGTGGCACCGCGCCCGGTGACGACATTGACGACGCCGTCCGGCACCCCTGCCTCCTGGAGCAGCTCGGCGAGCCGCAGCGTGGACAGCGGGGTCTCCTCGGCCGGCTTGAGGACGACCGTGCAGCCGGTGGCCAGCGCGGGCGCGAGCTTCCAACAGGCCATCGACACGGGGAAGTTCCACGGCACGATCAGACCGGCCACGCCCACCGGTTGCCGCGTGGTGTAGTTCAGCACCCGCAGCCCGCCGCGTGGCGAGACGGGGATCGTGCTGCCTTCCAGTTTGCTCGGCCAGCCCGCGAAGTACCGGAACAGCTTCACACTGGTGCCCACGTCCACGGCCCGCGCCACCGAGACCGGCTTGCCGTTGTCGCGTGACTCCAGCAGGGCCAGTTCGTCGGCGTGCGCCTCGACGACGTCGGCGACACGGTTCAGCAGCGCGCCCCGGTCCAAGGGGCTCATCCGCCGCCAGCCGGGATCGTCGAAGGCGCGGCGTGCTGCGGTGACGGCCAGGTCGATGTCGGCGGCGTCGCCGTCGGGAACGGTGGTGAGGACGGTACCGGTGGCGGGGTCGATGCTCGCGAACGAGCGGCCGGAGAGGGCCCCGACCCAATGGCCGCCGATGAACATGGTCCGCGGCTCGGCCAGGAAACGACTCGCGGCGTCCGCCGCGCGGGTGACCGGGTCTGCTCCGCTGTGCATGGCGGCTCCTCTCACAGGGCCATCTCGATGAGCTGGGGACCGTCGGCGGCGAGTGCGCGGCCGAGTTCGCGCCGAAGCGCCTCGCCTGTCTCCACCCGTATGCCGGGCACGCCGTAGCCGCGGGCCAGCGCCGGCCAGTCGAAGGCCGGGCCGTCCAGGCTGGTGAGCGCCGTCGCGTTGGGGCCCGGTCGGCTCTGGCCGTGCCGGCCGAGTTCGGTGCGCAGCACGTTGTAGGCGCGGTTGGAGGCGATGAGGGTGACGACGGGAAGTTGCTCCCGGGCCATCGTCCACAGCGACTGGATGGTGTACTGCGCGCTTCCGTCGGACTGCAGGGCGACGACCTTGCGGTCGGGCGCGGCGATCGCGGCGCCGAGAGCGGCGGGCAAACCCTGGCCGATGGCTCCGCCGGTATTGGTCAGTGCGGTGTGGCGGGCGGCGCCCGACGACTGCGTGAAGAAGGGGTAGCCGCACGTGCCGCCCTCGACCGAGACGATGGCGTGTTCGGGCAGCAACCCCGAGACGATACGGCCGACCGCCTGCGGCGTCAGCGCGCCGTCCGGGAGCCCTTCATCGCATGGCTGCGGCCGCGGTGTCGTTCTGGGAGCACCGAGCGTGTCGGCCAGGACTTCGAGAGCGAGTGCGCCGTCCTCCTCCGGCGTGCTCAGTACCTCTACGGTGCCCGGGGGAGCCAGCAGGCTGGGAACCCCTTCGTAGCCGAAGTACGATACGGGTTCCAACGCACTTGCGAGCACTACCAGTTGGGCCCCCGAGAGAGCCTCGATGGCCTTCTCCGGGAAATAGGGGAGCCGGTCGAGGTCCGGAAGGCCGCCGCCGCGCTCGGCGGCGGCCGGGAAGGTCTCGCTGTACAGGACGGCCCCGGTGGCGGCCGCGATCCGGGCCGCCGCCCGTTGGCCGCGCTCGCTGAGTGCCGCACCGCCCAGCAGGAAGACGGCGCGCTCCCCGGCGCGCAGCCGCTTGGCGATCGGGTCGATGATCTCCGCCGCCACCTCACGCCTTTGGCCGGTGTCGGGCAACTCGACGTCCACCGGGGCCGTGAGCACCTCCTGCTGGAAGTCGGCGGGGGCGATGAGCGTGGCCCCGCAGCCGGGCGCGGTCCTGGCGGCCGTGACTGCGCGGGCGGTCATCCGGGCCAGGTCCGCGCCAGAGGCGGCGGTGCCGAGCCAGCCGGAAACAGGGCTCGCGAGCGAGATGATGTCCGAGGTCAGAGGCGCGTCATGGACGAGATGCCAACTGGCGTGATCCCCGATGACGTTGAAGACCGGGGAGTTTGCCCGTCGTGCGTTGTGCAGGTTCGCGATGCCGTTGGCGAAACCGGGGCCGAGATGGAGCAGCGTCATCGCCGGTCGGCCGGTGACACGGGCGTAGCCGTCGGCCGCACCGGTGCACACGCCCTCGAAGAGCCCGAGTACGGCGCGGATTCCGGGTACCGAGTCCAGCGCGGCGACCAGGGGCATCTCCGTGGTTCCCGGATTGGCGAAGCAGACGTCGACTCTGGCGGCGAGCGAGGTCTCGATCAGGGCCTCGGCTCCGGTCAGTCCGCCGGACCGGTTCGCCTGCCAGACGGTGGTGCCGTGGGTCATGGATGATTCCTCCGTGCACTATGCGCACCGTCCGTGCGTATAGTGCACAGCATGGGGATGGGATGGCTCGGCGTCAACCCGCGGGCCCTGCGAACCCGTGCCATACGCTGAACGCGTGAGCGGAACCCGGAAGGCGGTAGGCAGCGTGCGGACAGAGGCCGCGAACGACACGGAGAACGGCACCGGGGGAGGGCTTGAGGGCAGGGCGAAACGTCCCAGCCAGCCTCCGTCACAAACCCTCGTCCGAGGCCTGGCCGTCCTGCGAGCCGTTGCTCACCAGCCCCGCGGCTTGACGGTGGCGGAGATCGCGGTCAGGACGGGACTGCACCGGACCGTGGTGCACCGCCTCGCCGGCACTCTCGCCTCGGAAGGGTTCCTGGCGAAGAACGCGGACGGTGCGTACGTGCCCGGCGGAGAGCTGCACACGCTTGCGGGCACCTCGCGGCCCACCCTCGCGGAGTTCATTCAGCCCCTGCTGCAACAGCTCGCGGACCGGTACGGCGGTACGGCGGTCCTCTTCTTCCCGGAACCGGACAGTGTCGTAGCCGTGGCCACGGCGGTTCCCCAGGACGCCGACTACCACCTCGCCTACCGCAAGGGCTCTCGCCAGCCGCTGGACCGCGGGGCGGCTCCGTGTGCGATCCGGGCCGGACAGGCGCCTGCTGACGACGACTCGGACGCCGTCCGTGAAGCGCGCCGCCGGGGCTGGGTCACCACCCATGGCGAGGTGGAGCCGGGAGCTCACGCGGTCGCGGCCCCGCTGGCCCGCGACGGAGACGTGCTGGACGCCTGCGTCACGTTCGTTTCGCACCGGCAGGACCGCGTCGATGAGGCCACGCCGGAAGTGGTCTCCGCCGCGCAGGCGGCCCGTGCGTTCCTGCTGGGAACGCGGTAGGGCCGGCCTGCGTCGGCCCCGCCGCCATCTTTTCGGTACGACGGCCGCCTCCCCAGAGGGTGAAGTCCTCTGGGGAGGCGGCCGATCGTGCCCGTCGGTAGCGACGGTCGTCACTTCGCGATGTACGACTCGCCCCCGTCCCGCTGGGTTCGGTGGCCAACGGGACGATGGCAAGGTCGCCTTCACCAGCTCCATGGCGGACGGCCGGCCATCGCGGAGACCTGCGGGCGCCTGCCCGCGGCCGGTGCCGCTCGGACCCGGTAGCAAGTCGGCCGCCATCACCCTGAGGTGACGCGGACCGTCGGCCTCCGCCCGCCTGATTACCGAGCCTGAGGCCTTGACACCCAACATGGGCCACCACACCATGTGTTTTCAACAAACGTACATGGTGTACGAATATCGCACAGCCTGGAGGCTGATCGGGATGACAAGCCCTGATCGCACCACTCTGGCCCACGGCCGCCTGTCCCTGATTGGCGTCCTGACACAATCCATCGGATTCATGGGACCCGTGTTCTCGGTCGCAGCCCTCTTGCCCCTGGTCGTGGGCTTGTCGGCCACGGGGCGGGGCGCCGGCGTCGCCACCCCGACAGCGATCGTCATCGCGGGCGTCGGCATGTGCGGGGTTGGATGGGTCATCGCCCAGTACGCGAAGCGCATCCATCTGTGCGGGTCACTCTACGAATATGTGAGTGACAGTGCCGGAACGCGCATCGGAGTGATCGCCGGGTGGCTCTACTACGGAGCCATGATGGTCCTGGGGGCGTCGACGTTCCTCGTCCTCGGCGGACTCACGCAGACGTGGTTCAAGAGCGCCATGTCCTTGGACGTACCGTGGTGGCCACTGGCACTGGGATACGCCGCGGTCGTCGTCATGATTCTCGTGGTCGGCGTTCATGTGTCCATCCGGGCGCAGCTCATTCTCGCCCTGGTCACCATCGTCGTCGTTCTCGTCTTCTCTCTGTTCATCATCTTCCGGGGAGGACACAACGGTGAAGGCCTGCCCGCCGAACCCTTCAACCCCTTCTCCGTCGGGCACCTGGACCTTCTCTACGGTGTCCTCTACGGCATCAACATGTTCATCGGGTTCGAGTCGGCGGCCAACCTCGCCGAGGAAACCGCGGACCCCAAGCGCCATGTGCCCCGAGCGGTCATGTTCTCGCTCACCATCGTCGGGGTTTACTACGTGATCGTCGCCTACGCGCAGGACATAGGTTTCGGCCTTGACGCCGAGGCATGGAAGAACAGTGTCTTCCCGCTCGAGGCACTCGCCTCCGGCAAGGAGTTCGGGTCGGTCGGCTTCGGGAACTTCATGGCGGTCCTGATCATCCTCGACATCCTCGCGGTGGCGATCGGCGTCGGCGTCGCGTCGACCCGGGGAATGCTCTCGATGGCCCGCAGTGGCGGACTGCCCTCGAAGCTGGCGGAGTTGCACCACCGGTTCCGCACTCCTGTCTGGGGCGCCGCCCTGCTGGGCGTCGTCTCGTGCGTCACCATCATCGGGGTGCGTCTGGGGGACGGGATCTTCTCGCGCCAGACTTCCGAGCCCGGCGTTCTGCAACCGCAGTGGTCGCCGGCGTTCGGTTGGATGGCCGGTTTCGGCGGAACGGGCCTGGCGTTGATGTATCTCGTCGTCGGCGCCGTGGGTGTGAAGGGCCTCTGGCGGCATGTCAGCCACACCAAACTGCTCATCGCCGGGAGCGTTGGAGCGCTGGTGTCGGCGGGCGCGGTGTTCGGTGCCGTCTACCAGGCACCGAGCCCTCTCGACACCGTTCCCTGGGCCCTGCTCGCATGGGTGGCACTGGGGGCGGTGTGGTCGTTCGCCGTACGTGGGCGATCGCCCCGGCAGCAGGACGCCGAAGCGGATCAGTCGGCGCACGGTACCGGAGAGGTGACCGCACGCTGACGACACCAGGATCTCCGGCTACCCACCATCTTTCGTCATCTCCCCACACCAGCAGCAGGAGGAACGGCAAGTGACCACCGCCACGCCGCACCCGTACGATCCGCTCAGCGCCGAGGAAACAGAACGAGCCGTCAGCGTGGTGCGTGCCAGTCAGTCTCAACGAAAGGCGATCAGGTTCCCGTTGGTGCGCCTGCACCTCCCGGACAAGGAGAAGGTGCGGGAGTACGATCCTTCGCGCCCGATCCCTCGCGTGGCCTTCCTCGTCGTCTACGACTCGGATGCGAGCGCGACGTTCGAGGCACGGGTCGATCTCACCGACAACACCCTGGCCTCCTGGAAGCACCTCCCCGGGGTGCAGCCGGCGATCATGATCGAAGAGTTGATGGCGCTCGACGAGATCGTGAAGAAGGACCCGGCCGCGGTCGATGCCCTGGTGCGGCACGGTGTCGAGGATCTCTCGCAGGTGCAGTTCGACCCCTGGTCGACAGGCACCCTGCCGATCGCGGGGGTGGACCCGCGACGGCGCGTGATCCGGGCCAGTGCGTATGTCCGGCACTTCAACGAGGACAACGGCTACGCGAGGCCCGTCGGAAACCTCGTATTCGTCATCGACTGCGACACCCGTTCCGTGGCCGCCATTCTGGAAGGGGATTCCCTGCCGCTTCCGCCGGAGAGCGGAAACTACGACCTGGAGAGCGTAGGACCGCTGCGCGACGACCTCCGCCCGATCGAGATCACACAACCCGAAGGACCCTCGTTCACGGTGTCCGGCAACGTGATCGAGTGGCAGCGATGGCGACTGCACGCCCACATCGACGTGGTGGAAGGCCTCGTCATCAGTGACGTCTCCTACCTGGACGGCGGCCGCCGACGCTCGATCGTGCACCGAGCCGGCATCAGCGAGATGGTGGTGCCCTACGGTGACACCAGCGACGACTTCTACTTCCGGAACGTCTTCGACGCGGGCGAGTACAACCTGGGAAAGACGGTGGGCTCGCTCAGTCTCGGATGTGACTGCCTCGGGGAGATCCGATACCTCGACGCGGTGCTCGCCGACGAGTCGGGCACCCCGCACACCATCTCCAACGCCATCTGTCTGCATGAGGAGGACTACGGAATCCTCTGGAAGCACTGGGACTTCCGCTACGTCGAGCATGCGGAGGTCAGGCGTTCCCGGCGTCTCGTGGTGTCGTCCATCCACACGATCGGCAACTACGAGTACGGCTTCTTCTGGTACTTCTATCTCGATGGCACCATCCAGTTCGAAGCCAAGCTGACCGGTATCGTCCAGACGCGGGCTGTGGCTCCCGGAGAGAAACCCGCATACGGAACGCTCGTGGCGCCGCAACTGGATGCGCCGAATCACCAGCACCTGTTCAACATGCGCTTGGACATGGAAGTAGACGGGCCGCGCAACACGGTTGTGGAGGTCGACGCGGTGGGTCTCCCGACGGCGCCGGACAATCCGTACGGAAACGCGATCGTCGCCCGCCGCACGGAGATCACCAACGAGCGTGACGGCCGCAGGATGTGCGACCCGCTCGCCGCTCGCGCCTGGAAAATTACGAATCCCCAAGTGCGAAACCGTTTCGACGAGCCCGTCGCCTACAAGCTCGTCCCGTTCGTCGGCCCGACACTGCTTGCCGCTCCCGACAGCGATCTGGCGCGGCGCGCCGAGTTCGCGCGGGCGCACCTGTGGGTAACCCGGTACAGCCCGGACGAACTGCACGCGGCCGGCGACTACCCGAACCAGCATCCTGGAGACGGGATCGGGAAGTGGATCGAGCAGGAACGCGATCTGGTCAACACGGACGTCGTGCTCTGGCACACCTTCGGTACCTCGCATCTGCCACGGCCGGAGGACTGGCCCATCATGCCGTGCGAGTACGTCGGGTTCGCGTTGAAGCCGGTCGGATTCTTCGACCGCAATCCCTCACTGGACGTGCCGCCTCCGCCGGGACATGGGGCAACGCACTGTCACTCCGTGACGCAGCAGGGTGACCAAGGCGACGAGTGACAAGTCCCAGGCCCGTACGCGTAGGCGGACGAGTGCGGGCCTGTGGCCGTCCGTACCGGGTTCAACGCACCGGCGAGCGCCATCACTTGACTGCTTCCGGGCCCGGTGCCCCGACCAGCCGCGTAGCTGCCGTCCTGGCAGCCTCCGTGACCATATGGGGAACCTGTTCGTCGATGAGCTTGAGACCGAGTTGCACCACCCCCAGGCTCGCGGTCGACCAGTCCGACACCTGAATGGGGGCCGCGATGCCCACCGCGCCCTCCTGGATCGAGCCCACGCTGACGGCGTAGCCGCGACGACGCGCCTCGCGGACGTCGTCGGTGTCCTCGTCGCTCTCCGGCCTGCCGGCGAGGATGGCGATTCCGTCCGCGCCGATGGTCAGGGCGTGCCGGGCACCTTCCCGCATGGCGAGGTGCATGGTGGAGTGCGGCGGCTCCGCCGTCAGCAGGATCAGGGCCTGGTCGCCGTCGGCGACGCTCAGCAGCGCCGTGCTGTTGGTCTGCTCGCTGAGCCGTCGCAGAATCGGCAGGACGGTGGCCTGCAGCCGTGGTTTGAGTTGCCCGGCCAGTTCGGCCACGCCGAACCCGAGGATGTATCGCGTGCCGATGCGGGCGACGAGGCTGTGCGCCTCCAGCGTGCGCAGAAGACGGTAGACGGCCGCCCGAGCGATGCTCAGCCGCTCGGCGAGCTCTGCCGCCGTGAGGCCGTCGGCGTTCCTCGCGAGCAATGACAACACCGTCAGCCCACGGTCAAGAGTCAGGGACGTTTCCCCGCCGGTTGCCGCCACGATCTTCACTCGCCTCCTGCCCTTCCGCGCCTGACATCATGTCACGGCCGCCCGAGCGGCCCTCTGCCCCCGGGACGACCCCTCGTCCCCCGGCGCTCCCCTGACACGTGATGCGGCGCCCGATCCCCGCATGGTGCGACCCCTTGACCGGGGTCACCCACATCCCTATGGTTTCGAATATCGTCCACATAGAACGGTAATCGTACTCATGCTAGCACGCACAGAAGCCGAACAGCTGGTCAGCACGGTTCCGACGGAGCCCTATTTCGCCGGGCGATGGGGCAGCGGTCAGAGCATCGACACCTTCGACGTGATCGACCCGGTGACCGAACGACGGCTCACCACCGTGGCCGCCGCCGGTGCCGGGGAAGTAGACGAGGCCGTATCACACGCCCGGTCCGCTCTGGACGAAGGTGAGTGGGGGAGAACGGACGGAAGCGCCAGGGCGCTCCTGCTGCACCGTCTGGCCGATCTCATCGAGGCCCGGAGCGAGAAGTTCGCGACGCTGGAGTCGCTGGACATCGGCAAGCCCGGCTTCGAGCCGCGGGCCATCGACCTGCCCCAGGCGATCGGGGCCTTCCGGTACTTCGCCGGCTGGGCCGACAAGCTGGAGGGCCGCTCCGTCCCGACGTCCCCCTACATGGGCCGGCCCACGCACAGCTACACCGTGCGCGAGCCGGTCGGAGTCGTCGCGGCCATCACGCCCTGGAACTCGCCGACCATGATCGGATCGTGGAAGATCGCGCCCGCGCTCGCCGCGGGGTGCGCTGTCGTCCTGAAGCCTCCGGAGGACGCGCCCCTCACCTCTCTTCTCCTCGCGTCGCTGATCGAGGAAGCCGGGTTCCCGGCCGGGGCGTTCAGTGTGCTTCCGGGGCTCGGAGCCGTGACGGGCCAGGCGCTCATCGATCATCCGGGGGTGGACAAGATCTCGTTCACCGGAAGCCCCGAGACGGGATACAAGGTGGCCATGGCGGCCGCGAAGGGATTTCGGCGCACGACCCTGGAACTCGGTGGCAAGAGCCCCCAGATCGTTTTCGGGGACGCCGATCTGGACGAAGCCGCGATGGGAGTGGCGGTCGGAATCTTCGCCAATCAGGGCGAAGTGTGTGCCGCGGGCAGCCGCATCCTGGTCGCTCGTTCCGTGTACGACGAATTCGTCGAACGCCTGGTGGCGCGTGCCCGCGACATCAAGGTCGGCGACCCGTTCGACGAAGGCACCACGATGGGCGCGTTGATCAACGCAGGGCAGTTGGAGCGGGTTTCCCAGTACATCGCGGCAGGAATCGACGACGGCGCCCGCCTGGTCGCCGGGGGCGGCCGACCGGATGGCAAGGGGTTCTTCGTCGAACCGACATTGTTCGCCGAAGTCGACAACACCATGACGATCGCCCGGCGGGAGATCTTTGGGCCCGTGGGTGCGGTCATCCCCTTCGACTCGGAATCCGATGCGATCGGGATCGCCAACGACAGCGATTACGCGCTGGCCGCCACCTTGTGGACCTCCGACGTCAGCAGGGCACATGCGGTCGCTCGCCGCGTGAAGGCCGGGGCTGTCGCGATCAACGGCTGGGCGCCCCTCGACCCCCGCCTGCCGTGGGGCGGTTCCAAGCTCAGCGGTCAGGGGCGGGAACTCGGCTGGGCCGGTATCGAAGCGAACACCGAGGAGAAGACGGTCACCGCCGTCCTCTCGTACACACCGGACAAGTGAACCGGCGCCAGGCGCCTACTTCGTGATCGAGCATCATCCCTCGGAAGGGGTTTTCCGTGTCAGCACACGTGTTGGTCGTCTACTACAGCGCAACGGGGTCCGTGCATCGGCTGGCGAAGGCGGTGGCCGAAGGAGCTGAATCCGCGGGCGCCGAGGTACGGCTCCGCAGGGTCGCCGAACTCGCTCCCGCCGAGGCGATAGCCGCGAATCCGGACTGGGCCGCGCATCAGCAGGAGACGGAATCGACCGTCGAGGTGGTCGAACTCGCCGACCTGGAGTGGGCCGACGGTTACGCCTTCGGCACACCGACGCGTTACGGCGCTCCGGCGGCGCAGCTGAAGCAGTTCATCGACACCGCCGGAGGTCTCTGGCAGGCGGGGAAGCTGTCGGACAAGCCGGTGACGACCTTCGTCTCCTCGGCCGAGCAGCACGGCGGCCAGGAGTCGACGATCCTGTCGCTGAACAACGTCTTCTACCACTGGGGCGCGGTCATCGTCCCTCTCGGCTACACGGACGACGTCGTCTACGCCGCCGGTGGCAACCCCTACGGGACATCGTGGCCCGCAGGATTCCCCTCGACGGCCCCGGACGAGGTCACGTTGGACTGCGCCCGTTTCCAGGGAGCCCGGTTGGCGCGGTTCGCGACGCTGCTCGCGTCGGACAGGGCGCAGGCCTCCGCCGCACAGGGCTGAGCGGGCAGTCAGAACGCAGTGACACGTCGGCGTGCGGCTGCGGCCCCGTCGCGGTGACCTGCCGTCCCGCGATGGGGCCTGCCCGTGTTCACACGGATTCGACGTCGGTGGTGGCGAGCTTCGCGTAGACCTCCGGCCGCTTGCGGCGGATCCGTATCGCGAGGACCACGCCGATCGCGAAGACGACCGGAGTGAGCGCGACGAGCGTCCAGTTGACGGCGGGCGGGGCGCTGGTGAAGAGATTGAGGTGGTTGCAGACCAGCCCCGTGATCACGGCCAGGAGGAGCGCGGCGGTCGCGGGTGCGGCGACCGTCCGCAGGCGTCCCGCCCCGCCGGCACCGGGGTTGCGGCGGAAGAAGACGACCACGGCGCAGGCCGCCAGTGTCTGCAGCGCGAGGATGCCGACCACTCCGGGGGTGTTCACCCAGAGCAGGAACTCGTTGTACGGGTGCACGCCGATCGCGGCGAAGACGGCGGTGACAACGGCCGCCAGCGCGGTCTGCGCGATGCCGGATATCCAGGGTGAGCCGTGCCGGGGGTGGATGCGGCCCAGGCGGGCGGGGGCGGCGCCCTCGACGGAAAGTGCGTATCCGTAGCGGGTGATGGCGTTGTGGAAGGCGAGCAGGGAGGCCAGGATGCTGCTGACGATCAGGACGCGCTGGAGGTCGGTGGCCCAGTCGCCCACGTAGCGGGTCATCGCGGTGAAGAACATCTCGGCGGGATTCCTTGCCGCGGTCCCGACGGCTTTGTCGTCGCCGAAGGCCTGGACGATGACCCACACGATGAACGTGTAGAAGAGGCCGAGGAAGCCCACGGCCAGGTAGGTGGCGCGGGGCACAGTGCGGTCGGGGTCGCGGGCCTCCTCGCGGTAGAGGACGGTGGCCTCGAAGCCGATGAAGGCGGCGATGGCGAGGCCCAGCGGTGCACTCATCTGCGAGGTGAACACGTTGGAGGGCGCGAAGGAGGCCAGGCTCAGCCCGTTCGCACCGCCCTTGACGAGGATCGCGCCGGCCAGCAGCACCAGGATGGCGGTCTCCGCGATCAGCAGGGTGGCGAGGACCTTGGCGCCCACATGGATCGACCGGAAGCCGAAGAACCACACCACGGCGATCGCGGCGAAGGCGTAGACCGGCCAGGGCAGGTCGACGCCCAGAAGGTCGTTCGCGGTGCCGGCGGCGAAGAAGCCGAAGGCGCCGTAGGTGCCGATCTGCAGGGCGTTGTAGGAGAACACCGCCAGCAGCGCCGCTCCCAGTCCCGCAGGGCGGCCCAGGCCCCGGGCGATGTACGAGTAGAAGGCGCCCGCGTTGCGGATGTGGGGCGTCATGGCGGTGAAACCGACCGCGAACAGGCATAGAACGACGCCGACCGTCAGGTAGGCGACCGGGGCGCCGATGCCGCCGAAAAGGATGGCGAGCGGGGCGATACCCGCCATCACGGTGAGCGGGGCGGCAGCCGCCACGACGAAGAAGACGATGTCGGTGACGCCGAGCGTGGCCCGCTGCAACTGGCCGGTCGGCTCCGTCCCGGTAGTTGTTGGAGGCTGTTGGGGAGCGGTGGGAGTTTGGGGCTCGGTCATGGAGGTCTCCGCGTGATGCGTGAGGTCGACGGGTGGGTTACTGACCTGGTGCGCGATCCGGCCGTGACGGCGCCTTTCGGCTACCGCCCTGCGCCAGGAACGGGGGAGGGGACGTGGGAACCGTGCGTGCGCCGTCCGGCGAGCCAGGTGCCCAGGACAGGCAGGCCTGCCAGGTCGCGTGGAGCGGTCTCGACCGGGTCGGCGGCGAGATGCACCAGGTCGGCCCACATACCGGGGCGCAGGACGCCCCACTGCTTCTCCTCGAACGCCTGGTAGGCGCATCCGGCGGAGTAGGCGGCCAGGGCGGTCGCGGTGTCGATCCGCTCCTGGGGAAGCCAGCCGCCGTGGGGGATTCCCTCGGGCGTCTGGCGGGTCACGGCGGTGGCGATGCCCCGCAGTGGTTCGTGATCGGTGACCGGCCAGTCGCTGCCGAAGGAGATGCGGGCGCCGGAGGCGAGCAGGGCGGCGATCTGATACTGCCGCGCGCCGCGTTCCGGGCCGATCTTCGGCAGGATGAGGTCGGTCATCAGCCGGTCGGGCTGGGCCCACAGCGGCTGGAGATTGGCGATCACCCCGAGTTCGGCGAAGCGGGGGAGGTCGGCGGGGTCGATCAGCTGGGCGTGGGCGATGACCGGGCGGCGGTCGTGGGTGCCGTTGGTGCGCACCGCGGCCTCGATCGCGTCCAGGGCGACGCGGACGCCGCCGTCGCCGAGGGCGTGGATGTGCGGCTGGAAGCCGAGGGCGTCAATCGCGGTGACGGCTTTCGCCAGTTCGGCCGGTGTCCAGTTGGCGATGCCGTGGGAGTGCGGGCAGTCGCTGTACGGCTTGAGGAGGGCGGCCGTGCCGGATTCGATGACCCCGTCGGCGAAGAACTTCACGGTGTGCGCGGTGAGCAGCCCGGGGGCGGCACTCTCCACACGTTCACGCTCGGCAGCGAGCCCGGCGATCCGTTCGCGCCAGTGCTCGGGCCCCAGGAAGAAGCCGAGGTCGGCACGGACGGGAAGCCCTGGTTCGCTGGTCGTCGCTGTGATCCAGACATCGGCATGGTGCGGTTCGACCCAGGCATCCTGCACCCAGGTCACGCCGGAGGCGGCGAACCGGGCGGCGGTCTCGCGCAACGCCTCCACCTGTGCGTCGTGGGACGGCTGGGGTACGAGGTTGAGGACTGGCAGCATGGCACCGAACTCCCGCAGGGTGCCCAGCGGTTCGGTGGAGCCTTCCCGGCGCACGATCTCCCCGCCGTCCGGGTCGGGCGTGGCGGCGGTGAACCCGGCCCGGCGCAGCGCCTCGCTGTTCACCCACGCCGTGTGGTGATCCATCGTGCGCAGCACCACGGGCCGGTCGGGGACGGCCGCGTCCAGATGGCGGGCGTCGAACCTGCCGCCGGGGGCGAGCCAGGCGTCGAAGCCGTCGCCGGTGATCCACTCGGCCTCGGGGTGCCCGTCGGCCCAGTGCCGTACGGCCTCGACGATCCCCTCCACGGAGGTGCACTCGCGCACGGGTGCTCCGAGCAGGCCCAAGCCGCCCATCACCGGGTGCACATGACCGTCGCCGAACGCGGGCAGCAGAGCGCCTCCTCGTAAATCGACCACGGTGGTGTCCCTGCCCCGGGCAGCGAGTGCCTCCGGCCCGAGCGCACTGATCCTGCCGCCCGTGACGGCGAGGGCGTCGAGCACCGGGCCTTCGGCGGCCCCGGTCCTGACGGTCCCTCCGGTGAACATGATGTCGGCCTGCATGACAGTGACGCCCTCCCGCCGCACGCGAAAACAGAAACTGATTCGGTTTCGGTAACGTAGGGGTCACTCGAACTGCCGGGAAGAGTTTTACTGAAAGTCGTTCGGTAAGTTTCGGTGACGTCGTGCAGGCGACCGTGCCGCCTGCCGATCGGTGAGACCTACGAAGAGGAGCCCTCGTGCCAAGGCCGCGCACCCCTCTGCTGGACCGCCGACGCATCGGCGCCGCAGCGCTGAGAATCGCCGACGACCAGGGCGTCCTCGCCATTCCCGCCCTGGCCAGGGACCTCGGGGTCGCCCCCTCCGCGCTCTACCACCATGTGTCAGGCCGGGGCGAGATCATCTCGCTCATGAGGGAAGAGCTGGCCCTGGAAACCAGCCCCGACGCCTGGGACTCGTCACAGCCCTGGGAGCAGGCCCTGGAGGAATGGGCCCGCTCCTACCGCACGGCCTTCGCCGCGCACCCCGGGGCGGTACCCCTGCTCGCCACCGCCCCGCTCGCCGAACCCTTCATGCACGCGATGTACGAGAAGGTCGCCGAACTCCTGCTGACCGCCGGATTCACCGCGAGCCAGGTCATGCCCCTGATCAACGCAATGGAGAGCTTCATTCTCGGCTCCGCTCTCGACCTCGTGGCCCCGCCGGTGATGGTCTCCGACGTGACCCGCGAAACCGCCCCGCACCTCACCGCCGTACTCGACGACACCCCCACCGACCACCGCCGCGCCGAACTCGCCTTCGACGTCGGTCTCCGCGCCCTGATCACCGGCTTCCGGGCGCTCCTTCCCCGGTGACCGGCTCGCACGGCCCCACACCCATCACTCAAGGCCTCACCAGAGGAGCCCCGTCATGACCGCCTCGTTCCACGTCCTGACCACCGGCTACGCCGACACGCGGGTCGCCGGCACCGTCACCCTGCTCGTCGACGGCGAGACCGTCGCGATAGTCGATCCCGGCATGGTCGCGGACCGCCGGCTCATCCTGGACCCGCTGGCGCCCCACGGACTCACCCCCGTAGACGTCACCGACGTGATCTTCAGCCACCACCACCCGGACCACACGCTGAACGCCGCCCTGTTTCCCGAGGCGCGCTTCCACGACCACATGGCCATCTACCGCGACGACATCTGGGAGGACCGGGAGGCCGACGGATACCGCCTCTCTCCGTCGATCACGCTCATGACGACACCCGGCCACACCGCCGAGGACGTCAGCACCCTGGTGACGACCGACGAGGGCCTGGTGGTCCTGACCCATCTGTGGTGGACCGCCGAGGGGCCGGCCGACGACCCCTTCGCGCCCGACCGCGAGCAGCTGCGGGCGGCCAGGGAGAAGGTCCTGGCTCTCGGCCCGGCACTGATCGTGCCGGGACACGGTGCACCCTTCGTGCCGTCGTCGTCGACGCCCCTCTAGCCGGGCCTGTCCCCGACACCGGGACGGTGGCCTGGGCTGGGCCCCTGCCCGCCCGGGCGGGGGCCGGGGAGTGCGACAGCACCCGAGGACTTCGCGGTCGTCATCGACGCCCGCGGGGCCGTCGCCGCCTCGACTTCCGGTGAAAGAGACGCACACGTGCGCGGCCGGGTCAGTGCCGGCCGCGCACGTGTGCGGCCGGGTCAGTGCCGGGCGAACTGAACCCCGGTCCGTTGGACGACGTTCGGCCGCAGCGCGATCCCGGTGATGGTCAGTCGTTCTCCGTAGATGTCCGTGACTCTGATGGAGTTGCCGCACCCGCTGCCGTTGGCGGAGATGAAGTAGTTGTATTCGGTGCGGGGCAACTGCCGCCAGCCGCCGCTGGTCCGGACCTCCAGGCGCGCGACCGGGTTGCGGTGGCCGATCGCCTGGATGCCGCACCAATAAGGGCTGGACCCGGTCTTGTACCTGATGGCGATCGTGTCGGACGTGCTGGGACTCAGCAGCTGCCAGGTGATAGGTATCCGGCCGACCTTGAGATCGGCGAGTTTGGCGAAGGCCTGTTGGCTGAGGTCGAGTTGCCCGGGTGCGCAGGGCAGGGGGCATTCGTTGGTGATCCGTACCGTGATCGACTTGCCGTTGGCCGCGCGGACGAGCACGTACGCGCCGCACGCCCTGGACGTCTCGTAGTCCGTGGTGTTCATGGCCGCGATCATGAGGTCGGGACTCGGGCCGAACAGGCAGGCGCCGTCTCCGTCGGCGGCCTCGTAGGCGGTGGCGACCCCGTTGTAGGTGGTGTTGGGCCGAATCCGCCCTGCCGAGGGTGGCGTGGTGGACGCCGGTCGCGGGGGCCGCGGGGTGGCTGTGGCCGAAGGGCGTGCTGGACGGGTTTTCGCAGAGGCCTTCGGCTTTGGGGTGCCGGTCGCGGTCGGCGTCGCCGACGCGCTCGGGGTGCCCGTCTCAGTCGTGGTGGTGGCTCTCACCTGGGTGCTGGCGGCGGGTGTGGCCGCGGCATGCCCTGCCTCTGCCTTGCGGTCGGGGAACGACCCCATGACCAGGTAGGCGAGAACGCCCGCGGCGGTCACCGCCAAGGTGGTGCCCAGCACAAGCCTGCGTCTTTGCCTGCGCTGACGCGCGGCCTGCCTCGCTGTCTTCATACCTGTCCGTTCGGAAGATCGAGCCGATGGTGCACTACTCAGTGACCGCCGAGAGCGAAAAGGTTGCCGTCGATTTCTCACCCGGGTGCAGCGGAGTTCCGCGGTAGGCGTCCGGACGGCTTGCCAGGGCAACGTCGTGCGGGCGCCCGAGTACCTCGCGCCGCTGCGCACGGTCCCGGTCGACAACGTCTCGGACGCCGCCAACGGTGGCCTTCGGCTGGGCGGCGCGGGCAAGTCCAAGGTCCGGCTGTTCCTCAAGCGCGGCGACACCTGGACCTACGTCACCGCCGGCACCCGCGTCACCGCCGCGGACGGCGCAGGATCAGCGCGGCCGTACCCGAACTCCGCGCCGGGCTCCAACTCGGTCTGGACGGTGCCGAGCAGGCGCTGGTCGTGAACGGAAGCCGCCAGGACACGCCAACATGGACGTGCGCATCGACCCCAACGTCAGCCCCGCCGCCGACTCCCAGTTCCGGCTGAGGACCGGTCTGGCGGGCTCCGGTACCGTCTCCTTCGAGTCGGTGAACTTCCCCGGCTACTTCCTGCGGCGCGCCGGATACGACTTCCAGCTCGCCTACAACGACGGCACCACCCAGTTCGCCGCGGACGCCACCTTCCGCAAGGTCGCCGGGCTCGCCGACGCAAGCTGGTCGTCGTTCCAGTCGTACAACCACCCCCGACCGGTACATGCGCCACTACGGGTACCAGCTCCGTCTCGACCCGATCACCACGGCGACGGGGCGCGCCGACGCCACCTTCCGCGTGACGAACTGACCCCACGCCGACGATGCGGTCCGTGGCCCCGTGCGGTCAGAGTGTGCCGTTCCCTCGCCGTACGGGGCCTCGTGTGGACCGGCGAGGGGCCAGGACCGGCTGCACGAGCCGATGCCGGTCCACACAGGTGCGGGCGTTGATGAGAGCGATCAGCAGATCGACCGCTTCGTCGCTCACCCGGTCCGGGCGGAGGCTGAGCGTGGTGACGGGCGGGGTGGTCGCCGCGTAATCCGCATCCTCACTGATGCACGCAACCAGTAGATCCTGCGGCACTCGAAGCCCGTGGTACCCGGCGGCGGCGAGGATGTTGTGACCGGAGTCGGAATAGATGCCGATGACGGCGTCCGGTCGTGGATCGCGGTTGAGCAGCCGGCTGACCGCCTCCCGTTCAGCAGTGAAGTAGTCGGGCAGCGAGGCGTACTCCTCGACGAGTGTGGGCAAGTCGTGCTCGGCGCACCAGGAGGCGTAGGCGCGTCCGATCAGGTGCGGGTACTCGTTGTCGTGCAGCGGCTGGGAGAGTGCGATCCGCCGGGCGCCGGCCTCCGTGAGGTGGTCGAGCAGGAGGCGCAGGCCCGTGTCGTAGTCGATGTCCACCCACACGTCGCCCCAGTGCGGCTGGGGCGGCCGGCCGTCGCAGACCATGGGGACGCCACGCTCCCGCAGGAGGGAACGCACCGGGTCGTCGGCGCGCGGATCGACGTGGATGACGCCGTCCATCGGTGTGTTGAGCCACATCCACGGTGACAACGAACTCGGCATGACCATGAGCAGGTAACCGCGCTCATGCGCTGCGGAGATGGCGCCCAGCGCCAGCTGTGCGTAGTACGGGATCTCGGTGTACGGGACGGGAAGGTCGCCGTATGCCGTCATGGTCAGACCGAGCACTCCGGTGCCGCCGCGAGCCAGGGCACGGGCCGTGCTGGCGGGGGCGTAACCGAGTTCGCGTGCCGCGGCGAGCACGCGCTGCCTGGTCGTCTCGGACAGCCGGCCGGTGCCGTTGAGCGCGTTCGACACAGTGGCCGTGGAAACCCCGGCCCGTGCGGCCACGGCACCGAGCGTGGGGCGTTGCCAGGCACGCGAGCTTCTCATGTGTTCCCCAACAGTGCCTGTTGTTCCCAACAGCCTCATGACGGCTTGTGGTTAACACCTTAATCACTCAGCGTACGCGGCGACAGCGGCCGGGTCGGGAGTTATCAGATGCCAGATGTTCGCAGTACAAGCCTGTAAGGCACGGTATGGTCCGCTCGACCAGCGTGCCGATCGCGGAACAAGAACGGCCGAGGCCCAATAGAGCCCTGGTTACGTCAAGTTCCCATTTCCTGCCCCGACCGGGGTCG
Source organism: Streptomyces montanus (assembly GCF_005786655.1). Lineage (NCBI taxonomy): Bacteria > Bacillati > Actinomycetota > Actinomycetes > Kitasatosporales > Streptomycetaceae > Streptomyces > Streptomyces montanus. The sequence goes on along the minus strand of NZ_VBZC01000022.1, from coordinate 69,963 downwards.
TATCAGATCAGGACGCTCGGTTCCTCGCTGCCTCGCGGGTGGCGGGCGCGAACGCGTCACATGGACATAAGTAAGGGGAAGCGGTGGAGGCGACGAATACACAGGTGCGGCCAGGCACCATACCTCCAGTCGTTGCGGCGCGCTGGGCGCTGTGGACGTTTGTCATCGTCAACTTGGTGATCGTCGAGGTCTTGTTCCTCACCGCCGGGACCGGCAAGAACGGGGTGCTCACGGTCGCCAAGTTCTTCGGCCTGCACGCCGCCGTACTGATGCTGTTCCAACTGCTGCTGGTGGCCCGGCTGCCGTGGCTCGACCGCCGTATCGGCATGGACCGGTTGACGGTGTGGCACAGGTGGGTCGGCTTCACCCTGCTGTGGACCCTCCTCACCCACGCTGTGCTGGTGGTGCTGGGCTACGCGCGGCTCGATGACGCGTCTATGTCGAAGACGTTCTTCGCACTGGCCGGAGTGCCCGCCTCGCTGCTCGGGATGGGGGCCGCGGCGATCATCGTCGTGGTCGCCGCGGTGTCCGCCCGGAATGTCAGACGGCGGCTTCGGTATGAGACCTGGCACGGCCTGCATCTGCTGCTGTACGTGGCGTTGGGGCTGGCATTCGTCCACCAGTTGCAGGAGACCACGACCTTCAGCTCCTCCGCGCCCGCGATGATCTACTGGTGGGCCATGTGGCTGTTCGCGTTCGGTGCCCTGGTCACGGGCCGGATCGTCATGCCTGTGTGGCGCAACGCCTATCACCGATTCGAGGTCGCGGAGGTGGTGCCGGAGTCGGACGACGTGGTGTCGGTGCGCGTCACCGGCCGTCACCTCGACAGGCTGCCGGCCCGGGCCGGCCAGTTCTGCATCTGGCGGTTCCCCGGGCACAACCACTGGTGGCTGGCCAATCCGTTCTCGCTGTCGGCGGCACCCGACGGCCGCACGTTGCGCCTGACCGCCAAGGCGGTCGGCACCGCCAGCGCAGGCCTGCGGAACGTCCCGGTCGGGAGCCGCGCGTTTGTCGAGGGGCCGTACGGGGCGTTCACCGCGTTGCACCGAACGCGGCCCGGCGCACTGCTGATCGCCGGAGGAGTGGGGATCACGCCGGTTCGGGCCCTGCTGGAGGAGGAACCGGCCGGCGACATCGTCGTGCTCTACCGGGTGCGCAGCGAGGATGACGCCGTGCTGGTGGACGAGGTACGAGCCCTGCTCGCGGGCCGCGGCGGGCGGCTGCACCTGCTCACCGGCCGCACAGGGGAGACGAGCCCGCCGTTCGAGCCCGACAGCCTCGTCGCCCTGGTTCCCGACATAACCGAACGCGACGTCTACGTCTGTGGCCCGCCCGGGATGACCTCCACCGTGCTCAGCGCCCTGCGCAGGCTGAAGGTTCCCCAACGGCAGGTGCACGCCGAGCGGTTCGGCCTGGCCTGACGCGTGGGGGCGACGGGCGCGATCGAAGCCTCGGCGCAATCCACGGGCTTCGCCCCGCCGCCCCCACCGTGCCGCCCCCGCTGCGCGGTTCCGAAGTCCTGTATCCCGTAGCTGCCGGGCTGAGCGAGACGACGCCGATGGCCGGTGAACGGAGCGCCGGCGACTCGGCTCGCGGCTGAGCGCGGTGCCCGCCCGGGAGACTTCCGGGCGGGCACCGGCATGAGCAACCGGAAGATCGCCTCGGCGGTCAGAACTGGCAGGTGTCCATCCAGCGCGTGACCAGGGAGGTGTTGTTCTTGTCGGCTTCACGTGCGGGACCGCACAGGAACTGGCTGAAGCGGGTGTCGGCACGCAGCCAGAGGCTGAAGAACGACACGATCCACTTGCCCTGCTTGGCCTTGTTGCCGTAGCCCGTCATCGGACACAGATGGTCGCCCGGAACCTCGATGTAGAGCTTCTCGGCCTGGGACATGGAGTTGTACCAGGGCACCGCGTAGCTGTCGCCGCCTGCGACAGGGTCGCTTTGACAGGTCAGGAAGAAAGTGGGCTCGGTGACTCCGGAGAAGTTCCCGTTCACGTAGTACGGGGCCGTGGGCACGCCCGCCCGGAAGCGCGAGTCGTCCCGGAGGGCCGCCATGACGCCACCGCCGCCCATCGAGTGACCGGCCGCGCCCAGCGTGCCGTTGACCTTCCCCGATATCGGGTTGCCGGTGGCGTTGCCGAGCGCGAGCAACTGGGTGCCGGCGGCGGTGATCTGGCGGCCGCGCGATTCGGGATCGTCGGTGAGTGTGTTGGTTCCGACGTTGATGACGACGAAGCCCCAGGAGGCGAGGCGGGGTGCGAGCCACTGCAGGTTCTGCTGTGTGCCCTGATAGCCCGGCATCAGTACGACGCCCGGGTACGAGCCCCTGGTCGTCGGGTACGTGACCGTGCCGGAGCCGTACCCGCTTGGGTTGGGAACGGTGTAGGTGGCGGTGGTCAGCGGCCCGTTGGTGGCCTCGAGGGAAGCGGTCGTCGGGTCCGGGATCCCGTTGCCCGGCGGGGTGCCGCCACCGGAGCCGTACACCTGGAACTCCCACAGCGAGTAGCCGTAGGCGGTGCCGCGCTGGGTGCCGTGGACGCGGACGTACCGGCCGCTGCCGTTCACGTCGAGGGTCTGCACGCCGCCGGTGCCTGTCGTGGTCGAGTAGATGGTGGTCCAGGCGGTGCCGTTGTCGGAGGTCTGGATCTGGAACGCGCGGGCGTACGCGGCCTCCCAGCGCAGCACCACTTGGCTGATGGTGGCGGTGGCGCCAAGATCCACTCTGAGCCACTGCGGATCACTGAACGTGCTCGACCAGCGCGTCCCGGTGTTGCCGTCCACCGCCGCCGACGCGGGGGCGGATGCGTTCTCGGTGGACGAGGAGGTCGCGGGCTTGCCCTGGGACAGCAAGTCGGCGGCGGCCGCCGGCGGGGCGGCGGCTGTCAGCAGAGTCAGCGCCAGGCCGATGGTGGTTGCCAGTGCGATCAGTGCCGTCATGGCACGGGAGCGGGTCCGTAACGGCACGGTCGTGTCGGTTGAACAACTGGATGGACGCATTGATTTACCTCCGGAAAGCGGTGAGAGCGCGGTAACCGGACAGCGAGGTGCGCCGCACTGTAAGCGTTGACAGAGGTCGGCTACCGGGACTGTTCGAAGAGCCAGTCGATGACCACGTCGTTCTCGTACGTCTGGGCCCATGCGAGGTGTGGGTTCACCGGTGTCGTTCCGGGCGTGTAGCTCGTGAACAGTACGTGGCTGCGCGTGGCCCGGGCCTGCCGTAGGAGCGCCCGGGACCGGGCCTCGAATTCCGCCTTCGGCAGATCGTTGGCCCACTCCCCACGGCTGACTCGCGCACCGGCGGTCTCCAGCGCGTTCATCAGTGTCCAGGTGCCGGGATTGCCGAACCGGCCCTCCCGGTAGGGGACGACCGGGTCGTCGACGGAGTGGTCGGCCCAGATCGGGATGTGCGTGATCCTGTCCATGGCGGCCGCGTCGCCCCAGCCGGCCGTGGGCAGGGCAGCCGCGAACACGTCGGGTCGCTTCGCCAGCAGGCTGTAGATACCGCGCCCACCCGAGGACAGGCCGACGAGATAGAGCCGGGCTGTGTCCACGTTTCGGGAGTGCTCGCCCACGAAGGTGTCGATGAGTTCGGCCAGCGCGGCCTGGACCTTGGCGTCGGTCCAGTCCGTGCCGTCGGGTCCGTCCATGGGACGGGGCAGGGGGATCTGTGGAGAGAGGACGAACGCGGGGTTGCGGCGCTGTCGTTCCGCTTTGGCGAACGTGACCGCGATCCGGTTGGAAGTGAGCTGGGTCATGTTGTTGTCCGCGACTTCGCCACCGCCGTGCAGGGTGACGACGAGCGGGTACCTCTTGCGCGTCTGAGGTTTTCGTACGAATCCCTCAGGCTGATACAGCCGGAAGTCCAGTTCAAAACCTGTGGAGTCGGTGAAGGAACCGGCGGCGAAGTCGTCGACCACGGGATTGATGACGTCGTCGTTCCGGCTCGCGAACGGGCCGGCCCTGAGTACCGGTTCACCGTCCGGGGCGCGCACGTCCTCCACCTGTCTGACGGAGTACGCGCGGTCGAGCGGAAGGGGATCGGTGCCGGCGGCCCGCGCGTTGGAGTCCTTCGAGTCGAGTTCGATGATCAGGCGGTCCCCCGGCCGTCCGGGGTGAGATCGGTCGTCCACTTCGGCGGTGGTGTTGGAGTAGACCCGGGTCACCGTGCGAGCCGCTGTTTGCCCGCCCACAGTGGCCTTCACCTGGAAGGCCGAGGGCGGGATCACCCCGCCGCGTAAGTCGATGCGATGCGAGTACTGGATGGCGACGGCTGTCACCAGCCAGTTGTTCCTCGGTGTCACCCGCGTGACGAGGTCCGTTCGCAGGACCGGATTGAGTCCGGAGGCCGCTTGTCGTCCTTCAGATGTGGCTGTCGTGGTGTCGGCGGCCGCGGGGGTTGGCGTGCTCACGGCCGGCGCCGCGACCGCACCTGCGGTGACGGCGAGCACCGCACGTCTGGTGATCCGTCTCATGGGTCCTCTTCTCGGTCGGTGGGGCACCCGGACCAGGTGCCTCTGTGTGTGGATCCGGTCGCCCGGCTCGGGCTCCCGGAGCGGGCGGCACGTTCGAGACTTGAGCGGCAAGTGCGGTGGCTGCCGGCAGTCCGCAGTCGGCGGGCCTCCGCTCAGGCCCGGGACACCGGTCACAGGGAGAAGGCGCCGGTCACCAGGGCGCCGACGGTCATGACGAGGGTGGTGGCGAAGGCCCGGCGGAAGATGAAGCGTTGGTGTTCGCCGAGCGACACACCGCTCTCCGGCGGCCGGGGTGAAGACCAGGCTCAGTGGCATGCCGGTGACGGCCGCCGCGAGGAAAGGCGATCACGATGCCGGTGGCGGCCACATTGGACAGCCCACCGAGAATCAGCTCGCCCAGATCGCCCGCGAAGCTGCCAATGAGCGCCGCCGGCACCGGAAGCAGGATCAGAGCGACCAGCACCGAGGCGCGTTTGACCATGGTGAGCAGCAGCAGGACGGCGATCGTAGCGAAGCCCAGGGCTGCCGGCATGGCGGCGCTCGCTTTCTCGGGGACGGCCCTCGGCGGCGGTGGGCGGGGGCTGTGCGGGGGCAGGCCGAGGTGTTATGCGAGAGTTTCGGAGCACTGGCGGATCGGTGTCCAGCATCAAACCGAGATCTGTCCATGCGATAAGCGCATCAATGCAAGCGGGCGCGCCCTGTGACCGGGGGCGAGACCCACCGGCGTCGGCGGGGGCACCAGAGGAGGCCGGCGCAGTTGTTCTCCCGGGAGCGCTTCTCCTCGCCCCTTGGGTCGTGACTCTGTAGCGCGGAGCGGAACCTGCGCTCCAGACCTCAGTGGCCGTACCCCCGCCCCTTCGGGGCGCGTGCCGCCAGCGCCTCCAGGAGCAGGTCCACCGCCTCCTCGAAGGAGCTGTCCGCCATCCCGGGCAGCTCAGGGTGTACGGCGGTGAGCGCCGGGTACGCCACCGGGCCCAGGCCCTGGTAGACGTCCCTCCACGCCCCCTGATCGGCCTCGCGCTGCTGCCACGGGAGGGCCTGGAACGCCGCGTCCGCGGCAGCGTGGCTGAGCACGGTGTCGATGAAGGTCAGATAGAGCCGTGCGGCGTGGGCCGGCTCGAAGCCCGCGGACAGCAGTAGGCCGATCCCCGTCTCCACGGCCTGGATCTCGTTCTTGCGCCGGGTCACCCGGTGCGCGGCCATGGCGGCCGCCCGGGGATGGGCGAGGTATCCGGCGCGGACCCGCACGGCCATCTCGCGCAGCGAGGCCACCCAGTCGTCCCCGGGTACGAACCCCGCCATCGCGTCGCCGATGATCCGGTCGGCGATGGCGAGCACCATGTCGTTGGTGCCGTGGAAGTAGCGGTACAGAGCGGTCGGATCGCAGCCCAGTGCCGCGCCGAGCCGGCGCACGCTCAGCGCCTCGGGACCGTGCTCGCCGATCAGCCGCAGGGCGGTCTCCACGATCAGGTCTTCCGACAGCAGGAGCCCTGAGCGGGTGGGCCGCCGGCGCGTGCGCTCCTGTGGGATACGGGTGGCCATGACCGGGTTTCCTCTCGTTCCACGCCGACCGGGCACTGCGTACCGTTCAGTGAACGGCCATCGGTCTCCTTACGTCAACAGGGTTGACGCTATGCGGACGTCGGCTGTTCCATCACATTCCCGCGCGGCTCTTCTCATCCCCTGTCCCCCGAGGAGCCCTCCATGTCGTCCGCCCCGCCCCTGTCCTCTCCGCCGGACCCGTCCGTCGGGCCCCGCCCCGCCCTGCGCCGTTCCCTCGGCGTCGTCGACGGCGTCGCCATCGCCGCGTCCAGCACCGCGGCCACCACCAGCATCGCCATCGGCATGGGCACGATCGCGACCATCGTGGGCCTTCAGGCCCCGGCGCTCCTGCTGCTGGCGTTCCTGCCGGTGCTCGGCATCGCCACCGCCTACGCCCGTCTCAACCGCTCGGAACCGAACTGCGGCAACGGCTACGTGTGGGTCGGCAAGTCCCTCGGCCCCTGGCCCGGCTTCCTGACCGGCTGGGTCACCCTGGTCGGCTCGATCATCTTCTGTGCTTACACCAGCGCCATCATGGGCTCGGTCGTCCTGATCCTCGCCAACAAGGCCGGCCTGCACAGCCTCGCCGGCATCGCCCTCGATCCGACGTCCACCGGCGTCAGCACGGCGGTCGGGCTGGTGCTCCTCCTCGCCCTCACGGCTCTGGCCCTCACCGGGATGCGGGCCACCACCCGGTTCCAGTTCGCCCTGCTGGTCTTCGAGTACGCGGTGCTGCTGGGCTTCTGCGGCTGGGCCCTGGTCACCGGTGACCACGCCTTCTCCCTCTCCTGGTTCAACCCCTTCGAGATCCCCGACGGCACCGCCTTCGCCCAGGGCATGGTTCTCGCGGTGTTCTTCTTCTGGGGCTGGGACGCGGCCTTCAGCGTCACCGAGGAGACGAAGAGCCCGGGCGACTCGGCCCGGGGAGGTTTCATCGCCCTGTTCGCCATGCTCGGCCTGTTCCTCTTCGCCTCGGTCGCCTTCCAGCGGGAGATGAGCCTGGCCGAACTCGTCAAGAACGGCCCCCAGGCCCTCCCGTACCTCGGGGAGAAACTGGCCGCCGAGCCCTGGGCCACCCTGCCCCTGGTCGCGCTGATGTTCTCCGCGTTCGCCTCCGTGCAGGCCACCCTGATTCCCACGGCACGCGGACTGCTCGCCATGGGCCGCGATCGCACCATGGGACCACTGTGGACCCGCATCCACCCGCGGTACGGCACCCCTGCCGCGGGCACGGTCGTCGTGATGTCCATCGCCGCCGTGATCGCCCTGCTCGCCGTCGCGATTCCCAAGCTGAGCGACATGCTGCTGGCCGCCGTCAACGCCAGCGGCCTGATCGTCGCCCTCTACTACGGCCTCACTGCGCTCGCCTGCGCCGTGCGCTTCCGCTCCGCGCTTCGCGAAGGAGCGCGCGAGGCACTGCTCGCCGTCGGCGTGCCCGCCGCGGCCGGCCTGGTCCTGCTGGGCCTCGGCGGCTACCTCGGATACTCGTACCTGACCATGAGCGACCACTTCGAACTCAGCCCGGACAACGGCTGGTTCATGTTCTCGCTGCCCGCCGGGATCGTGCTCATCGGCCTCGGCATGGCGGCCGTCGCCAAGTACGTCCGGCACTCGCCGTACTTCATGACGGGGCGCGGCACCGACGCCGAGGCCCTCACCCTCCCAATGGACCGCACCGCGGTCTGACCCTCAACCCTCCCAACCCCCCATGGAGTTCACCCCATGTCGCATCCCCGGGTCACGGAACCGGCCGATCTCGTCCTCACGGGCGGCCCCGTGCACACCGTCGATCCCGCCCGCAGCCGCGCCACCGCCGTGGCCGTGCGCGGCGGGCGGATCGCCGCCGTCGGCCACGACGAGGTGCACGAGCTGATCGGGCCGCGCACCGAGGTCGTCGACCTCACCGGGAAGCTGCTGCTGCCCGGCTTCCAGGACGCCCATGTCCATCCGCAGGGCGCGGGCATCGAGCTCGGCCTGTGCCATCTCGGCGACACCGTCGATCCGGCCGAGTACCTGCGCAGGATCAAGGCGTACGCGGACGAGCACCCGGACATCGAGTGGATCACGGGTGGAGGCTGGTCCCTGGAGGCGTTCCCCGGCGGCTCCCCCACGGCCGGCGCCCTCGACGCGATCGTCCCGGACCGTCCCGTCTTCCTGCCCAACCGCGACCACCACGGCGCCTGGGTCAACAGCCGGGCCCTGGAACGGGCGGGCGTTGACTCCCGCACTCCCGACCCCGCCGACGGCCGGATCGAGCGCGACGCCGAGGGAAACCCCACCGGGATGCTCCAGGAGGGCGCGGTCCACCTCGTCGGCAGACTGGTCCCGGAGCCCACGTCGGAGGAACAGCTCGCCGCCCTGCTGCGCGCCCAGGCCGTACTGCACTCGCACGGCGTCACCGCCTGGCAGGACGCCATCATCGGCACGTACACCAACATGACCGACCCGGCGCCCGCCTACCAGGCAGCCCTCGACCAGGGCCTGCTCACCGCCCGCGTCGTCGGCGCCCTGTGGTGGGACCGCGAGCGCGGCGCCGAGCAGATCGCCGAACTCGCCGCCCGCCGTGAGGAGTTGAGCCGGGGCCGGTTCCGCGCCACCACCGTGAAGATCATGCAGGACGGCATCGCCGAGAACCACACCGCCGCCCTGCTCGACCCGTATCTGACCGGCTGCGGCTGCGCCTCGGACAACAGCGGCATCAGCTTCGTCGAGCCGGGAGAGCTGCGGAAGTACGTCACCGAACTCGACGCGCTCGGCTTCCAGGTCCACTTCCACGCGCTCGGTGACCGCGCGGTGCGCGAGGCGCTCGATGCCGTGGAGTCCGCCCGCACCGCCAACGGATGGCGCGACACGCGGCACCATCTCGCGCATCTCCAGGTCGTCCATCCACACGAGGTACCGCGTTTCCGTGCCCTGGGCGCGAGCGCCAACCTGCAGATGCTGTGGGCCGCCCACGAACCGCAGATGGACGAACTGACCCTGCCCTTCCTCGGCGCGGAACGCGGCGCACGGCAGTACCCCTTCGGCGATCTGCTGCGTGCGGGCGCGACGCCGGCCGCGGGAAGCGACTGGCCGGTCAGCAGCCCAGATCCGCTCCAGGCCATCCATGTCGCCGTCAACCGGACCGCCCCCGACGCGCCCGAAGGCACCCCGGCCTTCCTCCCGGAGCAGCGCCTCGACCTGGGCACCGCCATTGCCGCGTACACGGCGGGCAGCGCCTACGTGAACCACCTCGACGACACCACCGGCAGCATCACCGTCGGCAAGTCCGCCGACCTCGTCCTCCTCGACCGTGACCCGTTCGCGGGCCCGCCCGGGGATGTCGCCGCCACCCGCGTCCTGCAGACCTTCGTCGAAGGGCGACGCGTCCACGCGGCCCCCGATGCCTGAGCCCCCGGTCCGCCGGAGCACGCGCGGGACCTGCGTGGTCGTACGTCAACTCCACGCGGCCATCAGCTGGAGGCCAGGGCCAGGGTCGGGGCCCCGGGGGTGTGGGGGTAGGCGGCCGGCCGGTGCTGGAAGGAGAGGATCTTCGGGTTCCGGATGACGCCGTCGCGGATCTCGGTGGCATTTCTGACCGTGGCGTCCGCCTCCCATGCCGCGGGGCCGCTCATGACCTTGCGCAGGTAGGGAAGGAGCGCCTCGCTGATTTCCCATGTGGCCGAATTCCACAGGTGGGACGGGCTGTGGTCCACCGCGTAGTAGTGGCAGCCCGGCCCCACCGCGGGCATCGGCTCGCCGAAGGAGGTCGGGCGGGCCCATTCGAAGCCCATGCCCTCGTCGCAGGACACGTCGATGAAGAAGCTCCCCGGCCGGAACAGGGCGAGTTCCTGGTCGGTGACGAACATCAGCGGCGCGTCGGTGTCCTGCCGGATGCAGTTGACGATGATGTCGAACCCGGCCAGGTACTCCGCGAGCGGCACGGGGCCGGCCGCAGTGAGTGCCCGCAGGCGTGAGGGATCGTTCTCCTCTTCCTCGAAGTGGCCCATCACGACCGACGGCATCGGCGAGGCCACCGCCGCCGCGGCGCGTTGGGTGAGCACCGTGACGTCGGATACGCCCATGGCGCCCAGGCCCGTGACCGCTCCGCGTGCCGTGGCGCCGAAGCTGATGACCACCGCGCGCAGGCGGCGCCCGTAGCTGCCGGTCAGGCCGCCGAGCTGCAGGGCGTGCAGCACCGAGCAGTAGCCGGCGAGCTCGTTGTTCTTGTGGAACACATGGACGCTGAAGGCGCCCGTGGAGGTCCAGTGGTTCATTGCCTCCCAGGCGATGAGGGTCAGCCGTCGGTCGATGGCGAGCTGGGTCATCTTCTCGTCCTGCACGCAGTGCGGCCATCCCCACAGCACTTGGCCCTCGCGCAGCCCGGCGGCGTCCTCGTGCATCGGTTTGGGCAGCAGCAACACGTCGCACTCGGCGAGCAGTTGCTCGCGGGGGCGCAGGCCCGCCACGAGCGGTCGCAGCGCATCGTCGGCGACGCCGAACCGTTGACCGTAACCCTGTTCGAGGAAGATTCGCCCGCGTACGTCCGGGGCGATCCGGTCGAGGTGGCCGGGGTGCAACGGCAGCCGGAACTCGTTCTCCTTGTGGGAGGAGGAGAGTACTCCGAGACTCATCAGGCTCATGCGTTCCTCGTCATTTCATTCTTGTCGTGCTTGTTGTGGCTGCCGGATGTCCGGGTCACGCGCGGTCGGCCTGGTGCCTGCTCAGGCGCTCGGCCAGTGGGAGGGGCGTCTCGTCCAGACCGGTGACCGACCCGCTCGCCAGCCGTGCGCACGGTCCCTGGCAGGCGAGCTGCTGCTTGTCGTCGCGGTGGGAAACCACCACCGCTTCCCGGTCCGGCGCGCTCCGGTAGTCAGTGCCGCAGATGAGGCAGGCCAGCCCGGAGAGCATCTCGGCGGTCGGTTCGGGGCGGCCGCGGCGGCGGCCGGAGATCGCGTCCTGTGAATACATGTGTCCTGCATCCTCTTGGTCGGTCCAGGGCGTACACGAGGTGCCGGAATGCTCGGCAGCACCGCGGGAATCAGGAGATCCGCCACCGCGCGGCGCGGAACGGGGCAGGGAAGTCGGCGCGAGAGTGCGAGGCGCGAGGCATGGTGCGGCTCTTTTCCGGCCGGACCCGACGTGCTCCGGCGTTTGCCGTTCCCCGAGGGCGACGCCGAAACGGTGACGGCGTACGAAGTGCGCTCGGTGCCGCAACCGTACTCCCTGCGGCTCTCTGAGCCGACCGCAAGGGCGACACCGGCCCCTTCCCCGCGCAGGCGGCCACCCTGCCGGACGCAGGGAACCTTCCCGGTGCTCCGTACGTTGAAGTCAGTGGTTGTAGTTGAAGTTTGCGAACGTGGAAGCGCCCGCGGAGTTCTGACAGCGGGCGTTTCGTCGTTTTTCGGGGGTTTTCTTCGACGGTGGACGACCAGCAGCCCGGGATCGTGCGAGCGCGCGCATTCCGCCCTACTCGTCACCTCGACAGAGACATCACATGGCTTCCCGCACGCGGCGCCTTGCCCCCGCGCCGTCGGCATCGGCCTGTGCGCACCCCGAGAGGAAAAACGTGACCACTGACATCATCAACCGGGGCAACGGTCCGGCGCACCGCGCCGAGACGAAGAAACCCCCGCCCGGCAGCCGTGGCAGCGACTACGCCGCGCTGTCCCGCGAGGTGAAGCAGAGTGGGCTGCTGAAGCGGCGACCCGGCTACTACTCGGTGAAGATCGGGGTGAACCTGCTCCTGCTGGCCGCCGGCTGGGCCGCGTTCGCCCTGCTCGGGCAGTCGTGGTGGCAGCTGTTGACCGCCGCCTTCCTCGCGGTGATGTTCACCCAGACCGGGTTCATCGGGCACGACGCCGGCCATCACCAGATCGCCGCCTCCAAGCGCGTCAACAACCTGCTCGGCCGGGTGCACGCCGATCTGCTGATCGGGCTCAGCTACGGCTGGTGGATCTCCAAGCACAGCCGGCACCACTCGCACCCCAACCAGGTCGACCGTGACCCCGACATCGCCGACGGCGCGATCGCCTTCACCGAGGACCACGCCCGCGTCCGCCGCGGACCGTACGCCTGGCTGGCCCGCCACCAGGCCTGGCTGTTCTTCCCCATGCTGCTTCTGGAAGGGCTCGCCCTGCACGTCGCCGGCGTACGGGCGCTGCTCGACCGCACCGGTACGCATGCCGGGCGGGCAACCAAGCTGGCCGAGGCGGGTCTGTTGACGGCGCATCTCGGCGGCTATCTCGCCGCCGTGTTCTGGGTACTGTCGCCCCTCCAGGCCGTGTGCTTCCTCCTCGTGCACCAAGGGCTGTTCGGGTTGTACATGGGGTGCTCGTTCGCCCCCAACCACAAGGGCATGCCCATCTTCGCCAAGAACGACAAGATCGATTTCCTGCGGCGGCAAGTACTGACCTCACGCAACATCCGGGGCGGCCGGTTCACCGACTTCGCGCTCGGCGGGCTGAACTACCAGATCGAACACCACCTGTTCCCCTCCATGCCGCGGCCGAGCCTGCGCCATGTCCAAGAACTCGTGCGCACGTTCTGTGCTCGGCACGGCATCGCCTACTACGAGACCGGACTCTTCAACTCGTACGCCCAGGTACTGCGACACCTCCACACGGTCGGCGGCCCCCTGCGTCCCGAACTGGAGTACTGATCATCCGGTCACGCCGGCTTGAGGGCGAGGGGCAGCGTGCTGATTCCGCTGAGGAAGTTGGAGTAGACCGGCCGCGTCGGGCCGGTCTGTTCCATCTCCGCCACCGTGTCGCGCAGGCCCGTCAGGACCGCGCCGATCTCGGCGCGGGCCAGGTAGGCGCCGAGGCAGAAGTGCGGCCCGTAGGCGAAGGTGACGTGTTTGTTGGGGGTGCGGTTCAGGCGCAGGTGTCCGGGGGTGTCGAAGACCTGTTCGTCCTGGTTGGCTGAGGCGTTCCACACCGTGACGATGTCGCCGGCGCTGACAGGGTGGCCGCCGACGACGGTGTCGCTCGTCGCGGTGCGTCCCGAGTGCAGTGCGGGAGTGGTCCAGCGGAGGATCTCCTCGACGGCGGTGTCGATTCCGGTCTCGCCCCGTTTGAGGGCCTGCCACTGGTCGGGGTGGTTCAGGAGGGCGAGGGCGGCGCCCACCATGGACAGCCGGGCGGTCTCGTCGCCGCCGAGGATCAGGCTGTAGCAGTTGAGGATGACCTCGTCGTCGTCCAGCGGCAGGCCGCCCACGCTGCTGCCCGCGAGGAGGGCGATCACGTCGGAGTGACCGCTGCCGCGCCGGTCGCGGGCGAGATTGGCGAAGTAGAGGAGGATCTCGCTCTTCGCGATCCAGGCGTCGGCCGCGGTGCTGTCGGCGTCGTGCGAGCCCAGAGCGGACGAGGTCAGGCTCAGGAGGTGGTCCCGGTCGCGGTCGGGCACGCCCAGCAGGTCGCAGATGGCGCCGAGGGGTATGCCCGCGGCCACGTCGGCGGCGAAGTCACAGCTGCCTTTCTCGATCGCGTCCCGCAGCAGCCGGTTCACCGTGCGCCGCACGCTCTCCACGATCGGTGCCAGCGCCCGTGAGGTGAAGGCGGACATCAGGATCCGGCGCAGCCCCGTGTGCCGGTCTCCGTCGGTGATCGCGAGCATCCGGCCGGACGCGGAGTCGCCGCCGGCGAGCAGGGTCTCCAGTACGTTGCCGCCCTCGGAGGTGAAACGCGTGCTGTCGCGGTACACGGACGTGACGTCCGCGTGCCGGGTCACCACCCAGAAGCCGGGGGCGGAGCCGGCCGCCGGGTTCCAGTGGACCGGCTCGCGCTCCCGGAGGTGGCGCCACACGGCGGACAGGTCGCTCTCGGCGTGCAGCCGCGGATCGGCCAGGTCCAGCGTGTCGAGCTCTTCCGGAGCGATCGTCGGCCGCTCGATGGTCATCCTCCGCCGCTCGGTGGTCATCCTGTGTCCTCCCGCTACTCGCCCATGGCCTGAATGAGGCTCTTGGGGCGCATGTCGGTCCAGTGCTCGTTGACGTAGTCGACGCAGGCCTGCCGGCTGTCGCGGCCGTGGACGACCGTCCAGCCGTCCGGGACCTCGGCGAAGGCGGGCCACAGCGAGTGCTGGCCTTCCTCGTTCACCAGCACCAGGTGCTCGATGTTGTCGTCGTCGAAGGGGTTGGTGGTCATGCCGGGTCCTTCCTGTTGTTGTGGTGGTGGTGCGCGGGCGCGCCCGCCGTCCGCAGCCGCTCGTCGAGTACGGGGCCGATCCGGGCCAGAGGTCCGGGCCGGGTCATCTCGCCGTGCGTGCAGGGGACGGCGTGGTGGTCGATGAGCCCGTCGATGTACGGCTGCCACGAGCCGTGCCGATCGGGGAGGGCGTCGGCATCGTGCGCGGCGGTGAAGAGCAGCAGGTCGCCGCGGTACGACATGGGGGCGAACTCGCTCAGCAGGCGCCGGTTTCCGGCCGTCACGTCGACCAGGGCGGCGAGTTCGGCGTCGTCGAGGCTGCCCGGGGTGTCGGGCACGCGACGGACCAGCTCCGCGAACCGGGCGTCGGTGAGCGGCGCGGCCGCGCTCTCGTTCTTGTCCTCGTCCTCGCCCTCGCCCGCGCTCTCGTCCTCGGGTGACGGTCGGCCCAGGATGGTCAGGAGATTGCGCAGCACCGCCTGCCGGTCCGACGGGTCGGGCCCCTGCCTCGTCCAGGCCCCCGGAAAGGAGTCGAGCATCGCCAGCAGCGCGACCCGCTCGCCCTGTGCCTGGAGGGCGACGGCGACGCTGTGGGCGACGAGGCCGCCCATGGAATAGCCCAACAGGTGGTACGGGCCGCCGGGTTGCACCTCGCGGATACGGGCCGTGTGATCGGCGACGACCTCGGCCAGGCTGCCGGCCCGGAGCTGTCCCGGGACCAGGCCGCGGGACTGGAGGCCGTACAGCGGGCGGTCGGGGTTCAGATGGCGGGCGAGTCCGGCGAAACCCCAGGACAGTCCGGAGGCCGGCGGGAGGCAGAACAAGGGCTCCCGGTCGCCGCGGGTGCGCAGGGGGAGGAGGGTGTCCAGGGCTGAGGTGCCGCGTGCGGTGCCGAGTGCGGTGCGAGCACCGTCAGGGCGCCGGGAGTGGGGAACAGCGGACCCGCCGGTGTCCTCGCGTGAGAGCCGCTGGGCCATCTCGGCCACGGTCGGCGACTCGAAAACGGCCCGCACGGGCAGCTCGGTGCCCAGGGCTCCGCGGATCCGGGAGGTGAGCCGAGGAGCGAGCAGGGAGTGGCCGCCCAGGTCGAAGAAGCTGTCGTGCACGCCGACTTGGCGAGGATCGATGCCGAGCAGGTCGGCGACGATCCCGCGCAGCTTCTCTTCCGGCTCCGTGCGAGGAAGGGCCGTCACGACGGCGGGCCCCTCGGGGGCGGGCAGGGCCTTGCGGTCCAGCTTGCCGCTGGCCGTGTACGGCAGGGCGTCGATCACGACGATCCGCGCGGGGACCATGTGGGCGGGCAGCGCGCGGGCGAGGTGGTCGCGGAGCTCGCCGGCTCCTGCTGTCCGCGCGTGGGCCGGGACGGCGTAGGCGAGCAGTTGCTTCTCGCCGCGTAGGTCCTCCCGTACGGTGGCCGCCGCCGCGGCGACGGCGGGATGACGGGCGAGTACGGCTTCGATCTCGCCCAGTTCGATCCGGAAGCCACGGACCTTCACCTGCTGGTCGGCCCGGCCCAGGAAGCGCAGCTGCCCGTCGCGGCCGCGCACCGCCAAGTCGCCCGTCCGGTACATGCGTTCGCCCGGCCCGCCGAACGGGGCGGCGACGAACCGCTGCCCGGTCAGATCGGGCCTGCCCAGGTAGCCGCGGGCCGGCCCGCCGCCCGCCACGTACACCTCGCCGACGGCGCCGTCGGGTACGGGCCGCAGGGCCTGGTCGAGGAGGTGGACGCGGTTGCGGGCGAGGGGGCGGCCGATGGGTGGTGGGCCGTCGGTGCCGTCCGGATCGGCGTCCGACCGCCAGGCCGTGGCATAGATGGTCGCCTCGGTGGGCCCGTAGAAGTTGACGAGCCGTGCTCCGGGGAAAGCGGCTTCGACATCGGCGCGCAGCTGGGCGGAGATGGGCTCGCCGCCCAGGGCGACGGTGTGCGGCGAGACGGCCGGCCGTTCGGCGACGACGGTGGCCATGACCGAGGGCACGCCGCTGATCAGGCCGACGTCCCGGGCGCCGCCCCGGTGTTTCTCCGTGAGAGCGAGCAGGTTCTCGACGATCTCGATCCGGCCGCCGCACGACAGCGGGGAGAAGATCTCGAAGACCGACACGTCGAAGTTGAGCGAGGTCGAGAACAGCACCTTGGCCAGCCGGTCGGGGCCGAACGCGGTGTGCGTCCACTCGACGAACTCGACGGCGTTGCGATGCGTGGCCGATACGCCCTTGGGACGGCCGGTGGAGCCGGAGGTGTAGGTGATGTACACGAGGTTGCCGGCTTCGGAGTTGGAGCCAGGGCCAGGGCCAGGGCCGGAGCCGGATACGGAGTTGGAGCCCAAGCCCGAGTCTGAGTCTGAGTCTGAGTCGACGGTGAGCAGCGGCGTGCCCTCGGGCAGTGCCCCGGCGGTATCGGTGGTGGCGAGGACGACGACCGGCCGGGCGTCTTCGACGATGTACGCGAGACGGTCGGCCGGATAGCCGGGGTCGAGGGGCAGATAGGCCGCACCGGACTTCAGCACGGCGAGTACGGCGACGACCAGTTGGGCCGTGCGCGGCAGCGCGATGCCGACGATGCGTTCGGGCCCGGCGCCGAGAGCGGTGAGACGATCGGCCAACTGGGCGGCCCGAGTGTCCAGTTCGCGGTAGGACAGAGCGACACCGTGGTCCAGTACGGCGGTCGCGTCCGGGGTGGCCGCGACCTGGGCCGCCCACAGGTCGGTGAGGGTACGGGTCGCCGGGGCCGTGTCCCCGGCCGGGGCCGGGGCCGGCCAGGAAGGTTCCTCTGGGGTCAGGAGGGCGATGCGGCCCTGCGGGAGTTCCGGGTCGGCGGCCATGGCATCGAGGATCCGTACCAGACGGGCCAGCGTGTCGCGGGCCCAGTCGGCGTCGAAGAGGCCGGGCCGGTAGGCGAGCCGGAAGCGCGGCCGAGGGCCGGGAAGGGCCACCAGCGTCACGGGATAGTGCGTGGCGTCGCGTCCGCTCGACCCCACGACGCGCAGCCCCTCGGTGCCGCCGTCGTGGCCGTCGCCGGTGGCCGCCGGATCCACCGGATAGTTCTCGAAGATGACGAGCGTGTCGAAGAGTTCCGGTACGCCGACGGCCCGCTGGATGTCGGCCAGGCCGAGATGGTGGTGGTCCAGCAGGCGGGCAGAGCCGTCCTGGACCTCACGGAGCATGCCGCCCAGGCTTTCGTCGGGGCGCAGCCGGATCCGTAGGGGGACGGTGTTGATGAACAGGCCGACCATCGACTCCACGCCGGGCAGTTCGGCCGGGCGGCCGGAGACGGTGGTGCCGAAGACGACGTCGTTGCGCCCTGTCAGACGGCCGAGCAGGATCGCCCAGGCGGTCTGCACGAGCGTGTTGACGGTCACGCCGAGGCCGCGGGCGCGTGCCGTGAGCGCCGCTCCGGTCTCCGCGGACAGCTCGGTCCGGGCTTCGGACAGCTCGGTTCGGGCCTCGTTCAGTTCAGTCCGGGCCTCGGACAGCTCGTTCCGTGCCTGCGCGAGGTCGGCGGACCCCGGGGCGCGCGGGGCCAGCCGGGTCGGTTCGGTCACGCCGTCGAGTGCGTCCCGCCAGGCGGCCTCGGCGGCGGGGCGGTCCTGGCGGTCCAGCCAGTCGAGGAACGTGCGGTAGGGCGGGGCAGGCGGAAGCACCGCCGGGTCGGCGTCGGCCGCGTACAGCGCGAGCAGTTCCCGCAGGAGCACGGAGACCGACCAGCCGTCGAGCAGGATGTGGTGGTGTGTGACGAGCAGCCGGTGCCGTCGCTCGCCCGTCCGGACCAGCGTGCAGCGAAGCAACGGCGGGGTCTCCGGATCGAAGCCGCGGTCGCGGTCCTCGTCCAGCAGCCGGGTCCACTCCTTCTCGGTGTCGACGCCGGGCCCGGTCAGGTCGGCCTCGGTCCACGGCAGCGTCGCCCGGTGCGGGACGACCTGCACCGGCTGGCCGCCGCGGCGACGACGGAACGCGGCCCGCAGGTTCGGGTGGCGGTCCAGCAGAGCCTGCCCTGCGGCGCGGAGCCGGCCGGCGTCCACCGGGCCCGCCAGCTCGAAGACCAGTTGCACCAGGTACACGTCCGGGGCGTTCCGCTCGTGCTCGTACAGGAAGTGGAAGAGCAGGCCCTCCTGGAGCGGGGTCAGGGGGAGTACGTCGGCCAGCGCGGGCTGTGTCATGTGGTGGTCGTCCTCCGTCTCGGGTGGTGGTCGGCCCCGCTAGGGCGTGTCCGGCGGATCACGGTCGGACAGGCCCTAGCCGTCCAGGCCCGCCGCGAGTTCGTCGAGCTCGTCCTGGGGCAGGGCCGTCAGCGACACCTCGGTGCCGGGGGAGTGGCCGGCCCGGGTGGCGAGCGCGCCGAGCGCGGCGAACCAGGACTCGGCCAGGGTCCGTACCTCCGTCTCGGTGAGCACGCCGTCGGGCCAGGACCAGTCGGCGACCAGCTCTGGACCGGTGTCGGTGTCACGTACGACGGCGTTGAGGTCGAGGACGTGTGCCGCGGCGAGGCCGGGGTCGGATCCGCTGCCGAGGGCGGACGACTCAGGGGCGAAGGCCCACGGGGAGATGCCGGCGTCGGTGGGCGCGGTGAACCGGCCGAGGTAGTTGAAGCCGATCGTGGGAGCGGGCTGCTTGGCGAGGTCGGGCCCCGTGTCGGGGTTGAGGTGACGCAGCAGGCCGTAGCCCACGCCGTGGTCCGGCAGCTCGCGCAGCCGCTCGATGACGCGCCGGGCCGCGACGCCGGCGGCGGGTCCCGCGGTCAGGGCGTCGCGCAGGTCGACACCCGTCAGGTCCAGGTGAACCGGGTAGAGCGAGGTGAACCAGCCCACCGTGCGGGACAGGTCGAGCCCTTCCGCCAGATCCTCGCGGCCGTGGCCCTCGACGTCGAGCACGACGTGCGGCGAGCCCTGCCGGTCGGCGACGGTCAGCGCGAGTCCCGTGAGCAGGACGTCCTGAGCGCCGGCCCCGAAGACGGACGGGACAGTGGTGAGCAGAGGGTTCGTCACCTCGGGCGGCAGGGTGAGCCGCAGCGAACGTGTGGTGGCCGCGGTGTCCCGGTCGGGGTCGAGCGGGCGCGTGCCCAGCGGGGTGCGCGGGGCGTCCGCGATCCGGCGCCACAGCTCTGCCTCGGCGATCCGCGCGGGCGTGCGGGCCTGCTCGCCCAGCAGGGCGGACCACCGTCGGAACGATGTGCCGACGGGCGGCAGTTCAGGAGTACGGCCCGCCGAGACCGCCTCCCAGGCGGCCTCCAGGTCGGGTACGAGGATGCGCCAGGACACCCCGTCCACGGCCAGGTGATGAACGACCAGCAGCAGACGGCCGGTGCGCTCCGGCCCGGCGTCGAACCACACGGCCCGCACCATCCGCCCGGCCGAGGGATCGAGCAGGCCCAGGGCCCGGTCGAACTCCTCGGCCACGACCGCGTGGAGGTCGTCCGTACGGGAGACGTCCCGGCGCGTCAGCAGATCGGCTGCGCGCAGTCCGCCGACCGGGCTCACATCCAGTTCTCCGGTGGGGGTGAGCCGGGAGCGCAGCATGTCGTGGTGGTCGATCAGCGCCTGCAGGGTCTCGGTCAGGCGCGGCAGACCGGCGCCCGCCGGGACCGCCAGCAGGACGGACTGGCTGAGCCGGTCGATCGGGCCGCCACGTTCCAGGAGCCACCGCATCACGGGAGTGAGCGGCACCGCGCCCACGCCGCCGTCGTGCTCGGCGGCACGGGGCGCATCGACGCCGTCGCCGACGTGCCCGGCGGCACGGGGCGCGCCGACCGAACCACGCGCCACAGCCGCCAGCCCGGCCACCGTCTGGTGTTCGAACACGTCCCGGGGGCTGATCACCACCCCCGCCTCGGCTGCCCTGCTCACCAGCCGGATCGAGGAGATGCTGTCCCCGCCGAGGGCGAAGAACCCCTGGTCGAGCGGAACTTCGGGCAACTTCAGCAGCTCACCGAAGAGCCCGGCGAGGACGCGCTCGGCGGGAGTCCCCGGTGCTCGTCCCTCAGGCCGTACCGCCGCACCGGGGCCGGGCGCGGGCAAGGCCCCGCGGTCGAGCTTTCCGTTGGGCGTCAGCGGCAGGCTGTCGAGTACGACGACGGCGGACGGCACCATGTAGTCGGGCAGCGACTCGCCCGCGTACCGCCGCAGTTCATCCGTATCAACGGTATCGACCGTATCGACATCAACGGTCTGTCCGACGGTCCCTCCGACGACATAGCCGACCAGCCGCCGCTCGCCGGGTTCGTCCTCCCGGACGGTCACAGCCGCCTGGGCCACAGCCGGATGCCGGGACAGTACGGCCTCGATCTCGCCCGGCTCGATGCGGAAGCCGCGGATCTTGACCTGGTCGTCGGCGCGGCCCGCGTATTCCAGTTCGCCGTCGGCGGTCCAGCGCGCCAAGTCGCCCGTGCGGTACATGCGTTCGCCGGGAGTGCCGAACGGGTGGGCCACGAACCGCCCGGCCGTCAGCCCCGGCCGGTTCAGATAGCCGCGCGCCACACCGTCACCGGCGAGGTACAACTCGCCCACCACGCCGGGCGGGACCGGCCGCAACCAAGCGTCCAGCACATGCACCCGGGTGCCGGCGACGGGCCGCCCGATGGGCGGGGTCTTGGCTCCAGGGGTCCGATCGCCGGACAGGGGCACGCTGATCGTCGCGCAGACCGTGGACTCTGTGGGCCCGTAGGCGTTGGCCATCCGCCGACCCTGCGCCCACCGCGCCACCAGCTCGCCTGAGCAGGCCTCTCCGCCCACCACCAGGGTCCGCAGCTCGGGGAGGCCGCTTGCGGGAAGCGTCGCCAGTGCCGCGGGCGGCACCAGCGCGTGGGTGATCCGCCCCTCAGTCAGCGCCCGCTCCAGCGCCTCGCCCACCAGCGGTCCCTCGGGCGGCACCACCAGTGTCCCGCCCGAGGCGAACGCCATCAGCAGTTCCATCACCGACGCGTCGAACCCGGGCGAGGAGAACTGCAACACCCGTGCCCCGGGGCCGAGCCCGAACCGTTCGACCTGCGTCGCCGCGAGAGCGGCCAACCCGCGGTTCTCGACGACCACGCCCTTCGGTTCACCGGTCGACCCCGAGGTGTAGATCACGTACGCGGCCTGGCCCGGAGGGTACGCGGCCGGCAACTCGCCCTCGGGGCCCTCGACGGCGGCGATGTCCCTGAGCACGTACGACGGTTGGGCGTCGGTCAGCATGAAGCCGATCCGCTCGGGCGGCAGCGACGGGTCCACCGGCAGGAACGCCGCACCGGCCAGCGCCACCGCCAGCACCGCGACGATCCGGTCCGCCGAGCGCGGCAGCTCGACCGCCACCACATCTCCGGGACCGACGCCGTGTCCGGCCAGCACCCGCGCCAACTGCTCGGCGTGTGAGCCCAGTTGGGTGTACGTCAGCTCGCGACCGTCTCCTTCGAGCGCCACCGCGTCCGGGACCCGCCGCGCCTGCTCCCGGAACAGCTCGGCCATCGAGGCCGGGCGCACTGCGCCCGAGGTCGCCGCCGGGGTCGCGGTCCAATCGTCGAGGAGCCGCCGTTCGTCGTCGCCGAGGAGGTCCACGTCGCCGATGCGCCGGTCGGCGTCGGCGGACACGGCGGTCAGAAAGCGGACGAGCTGCCGCGTGAGCCGCGCGGCCGTGGCGGGGGCGAACAGATCGGTGCTGTACTCGGCGACCCCGTCGATACCCGCCGGGAAGCCGTCGGCGTCGCGGCGCTCACTCAGATACAAGGAGAGGTCGAAGCGGGCCGCGCCGGTCTCCACGGGCTCGCGTGTGACGCCCAGGCCGGACAGGGACGGTCCGCCGCCGGATGTGTGGCCGGTGAAGGCCAGCATGACCTGGAACAGCGGGTGGCGGGCGAGGGTGCGTTCCGGGCTGAGGGCGTCCACGAGGAGGTCGAACGGCACGTCCTGATGGGCGTAGGCCGCCAGATCGAAGTCCCGTACGCGGTGCAGCAGTTCACGGAAGGTGGGGTTGCCCGAGGTGTCGGTGCGCAGGGTCAGACTGTTGACGAAGAAGCCGACCAGGTCGTCCAGCCTGCCGTCGGCGCGTCCGGCGACCGGCGTTCCGATGGGGACGTCGGTGCCCGAGCCGAGCCGGGTCAGCACTGCCGCGAGCCCGGCCTGGAGCACCATGAACACGGTGACACGGGAGGTCGAGGCCAGGTCCGCGAGCGCGGTGTGCAGATCCGCGTCGACGGTGAGGGCGACCCGGTCGCCGCGGCCGCTGGGTTCCGCGGGCCTCGGGCGGTCGGCCGGGAGCGGCAGTTCGTCGGGTGCGCCGGCCAATGCCTCCTTCCAGAAGGCGATCTGATTCCCCATCAGCCCACGGCCATTGTCATTGCCCTCGGCGCCGAGCAGATCGCGCTGCCAGTGCGCGAAGTCGGCGTACTGGACGGGCAGCGGCCGCCACCGCGGGGCCTGCCCGGAGGCCCGCGCCGCGTAGGCCGTCTCCAGGTCCCGCATCAGAGGTGCCATGGACCATCCGTCGACGGCGATGTGGTGGGCGAGCAGCAGCAGGACGTGGGTGTCGTCGTCGATCGCGTACAGGGTGACGCGCAGCGGTGCTTCGGCGGACAGGTCGAACCGATGCCCCGCGGCGGTGGTGAGCAGTGAGGGGAGTTCGGCCTCGGTGGCCCGTACGACGGACAGGCGTGGGCGTCCCGCCTCCGGGTCCAGGATCCGCTGATAGGGAGTGCCCTGGAAGTCAGGGTGGAGGGTGCGCAGCGGCTCGTGCCGGACCACGAGGTCGGCGAGCGCCGTTTCCAGGGCCTGCCGGTCGAGGGGCCCGGCCAGGCGCAGTGCCCAGGGCACGGTGTAGGTGGTGTGCCCGCCGTCCATGCGGTTCATGAACCACAGGCGCTGCTGTGCGTACGACAGCGGAATCGGGGCCTGCCCCCGCTCCCGCGGCGTGAGTTCGGGCCGTCGTGCGTCCTCGCCCTCGCTCAGCCGGCCGGCCAGCCCGGCCGGCGTCGGCGCCTCGAAGACGGCCCGTACCGGCAGCCCGGCGCCGAGCACGGCCCTGGTCCGGTCGGCGAGCCGCATCGCGAGCAGGGAGTCGCCGCCGAGGTCGAAGAAGCCGTCGTCCACGCCCACCCGGTGCGGCTCCAGCCCGAGGACATCGGCGAACAGGCCGCACAGGATCTCCTCCTGCGGGGTGCGCGGGGCCCGGCCCCGGCCCCCGCCGGACGCGGCTGCCGGGGCGGGCAGGGCGGCACGGTCGAGCTTGCCGTTGGCGGTCAGCGGCAGCCGGTCCAGGACGACCACGGCCGAGGGCACCATGTGCTCCGGGAGCGTCCGGCCCGCGTGCCGCCGCAGCTCGTCCCCGTCAACCGGCCCTCCGACGACGTAGCCGACCAGCCGCCCGTCCCGTACGACCACGACCGCCTGCGTCACTTCCGGGTGGCCGGCGAGCGCCGCCTCCACCTCGCCGAGTTCGACGCGGAAGCCGCGGATCTTGACCTGGTCGTCCGCGCGGCCGATGTACTCCAGCTCGCCGTCGGCGGACCGGCGCGCCAAGTCGCCCGTGCGGTACATCCGTTCGCCGTCGGCTCCGAACGGATCGGCCACGAACCGCCCGGCCGTCAGCCCCGGCCGGCCCAGGTACCCGCGTGCCAGGCCCGCACCGGCCACGTACAGCTCGCCGGTCACGCCCGGCGGGACCAGCCGCAGCCCCGCGTCCAGGACGTACGCGCGCAGGTCGGGGATGGCGCGTCCGATGGCGCTGCCCGCCCGGCCGGCACCGCCGGGCCGGTCGCGTACTGCCTCCTCGGTCAGGGGCAGGCCCGTGACGTGGACCGTCGTCTCGGTGATCCCGTACATGTTGACCAGGACGGGCGCGTCCTGGGGGTGCCGCGTGTACCACTCGGCGACCCGCGCGAAGTCCAGCGCCTCACCGCCGAAGACGACGTACCGCAGGGCCAGTTCGCGTCCTACGTCCGGCAGGCTCGCGTCGGCGCGCAGCAGTTCGCCGAAGGCCGACGGGGTCTGGTTGAGCACGGTGACCCGTTCGCGTACCAACAGCCGCAGGAACTCCTCTGGTTCGCGGCTCACCGCGAACGGCACCACCACGAGCGTGCCGCCGTGCAGCAACGCTCCCCACAGCTCCCACACCGAGAAGTCGAAGGCGTAGGAGTGGAACAACGTCCACACATCGTCCGGGCCGAAGCCGAACCAGTGCCGGGTGGACTCGAAGAGCCGCACGACGTTCCGGTGCGGCACCGCGACGCCCTTCGGCCAGCCGGTGGAGCCCGAGGTGTAGATCACGTACGCGGTGTGGTCGCCGGTCAGATGCGGCAATGGCGGTGCTTCACAGGGGTGGTCGGGCATGTCCGCGAGCGTGATCAGGGGCGCCGCGCACGGGGGCAGGCCCGGCGCGAGTTCCGCCGTCGTGACCAGCAGCACGGGGTCGGCGTCGGCCACGATGAAGGCCAGCCGGTCCGCCGGATACTCCGGGTCCATCGGCACGTAGGCGGCACCGGTCTTCAGCACCGCCAGCACCGCCACCACCAGCTCCGTCGAACGCGGCAGCGCCAGGGCGACCAGCCGCTCCGGACCCGCACCGCGGGCCGCGAGCAGCCGCGCCAGACGGTTCGCCCGCTCGTCCAGCTCCGCGTAGGTGAGGCGCTCATCGTCGTGCACGACGGCCGTCGCGTGCGGGGTGCGGGCCGCCTGGCGGGCGAAGAGCTCGGGCAGGGTGGGCGACGACGACATGGACGACGACGACATGGACGACGGGGACGGTACGGCGGTGGGGCCCGCCCGGTCCAGCAGGCGCTCACGTTCGCTGGGCAGCAGCGTCTCCACCTCGCCGACGTGACGCGAGGGATCGGCCACCATGGTCTCCAGGACCGTGGCGAAACGGTCCAGGAGTACGCGGGCGCCGGTCTCGTCGTACAGGTCGGGCCGGTAGGACAGGCGAAGGGCCAGGCGGCGGGCGGGGAGCACGGAGAGCGTCAGCGGGTAGTGCGTGGCGTCGCGGCCGGTGAGCTGGGTGACCTGAGTGGCCTGGGGGGCCTGGGACGGGTTCTTGACGGCGGATGCCGGGTAGCTCTCGAACGCCAGCAGCGTGTCGAAGAGGTCGCCCGTGCCGGTGGCGCGCCGGATGTCGGCCAGGCCGAGGTACTGGTGCGGCAGCAGGCCCGCCTGACGGGTCTGGAGGCCGGTCAGGAGACCGGCGACGGTGTCGTGGTCGTGCCAGCGGACGTGCGTGGGAACCGTGTTGATGCAGAAGCCGACCATCGACGCGACACCCGGCAGTTCGGGCGGGCGGACGGTGACGGTCTGCCCGAAGACGGCGTCGGTGCAGCCGGTCAGCCGGCCAAGCAGCAGGCCCCAGGCGCCCTGGACAAGGGTGTTGAGGGTGATGCCCAGAGCGCGGGCCGCCGATTCGGCGGCGTTCGACAGCTCCTCGGGAAGTTCGACGACGAGTTCGTGCGGCAGGAGGGTCGTACCGGCACCGGCAGCGGCTGGGGCTGGGGCGAGCAGGGTCGGCTCGCTCACCCCGGACAGGGCGTCCTGCCAGGCCTCCTCGGCGGCGGTACGGTCCTGACGGGCCAACCAGGCCAGGTAGTCGCGGTACGGCGGCACCGGGGGCAGAGCGGTCGGGTGCTCGCCCCTGCACAGGGCGGTGAACTCGCGGACGAGCAGCTGCTTCGACCAGCCGTCCAGCAGGATGTGGTGGTTGGTGATCACCAGCCGGTACCGGTCCGGCGTCCAGCGGACGAGCAGACAGCGAAGGAGCGGAGGCTTGGTGAGGTCGAAGCGGCGGGTGCGCTCCTCGTCCATCAGCCGCTGCCAGGCCGCCTCGCGCTCGGACCCGCCACGCTCGGACCCGCCACGCTCGGACTCGTCGCACGCGGACAAGTCGGCCTCGGCCCACGGAAGTTCGACGTCCGTGGGAACGATCTGGAGCGGCTGCCCGGCGTCCCGGCGGCGGAAGCAGGCGCGCAGGTTCGGGTGCCGGTCGAGCAGGGCCTGCCCCGCGGCCCGTACGGCGGCGGGGGCGACGGGGCCGGCCAGTTCCAGGACCAGCTGGGCGGCGTACACGTCGGGCGCCCGCTCGTCGTCGTACAGCGCGTGGAAGAGCAGGCCTTCCTGCAGCGGCGACAGGGGCAGGATGTCGGAGATTCCGGACCGAGTCACCGTGAATTACCTCCACTCGCTTCCGAACTCGGCTTCGAGTTCGTCGATCTCTGCTTGGGAAAGGGACACCAACGGCAGGTCGGACGGGGTGTGTCCACCCGCCGATACGGTGTCGGCGGCCAGGGCGGTCAGTGCCTCGCACCACAGTCCGGCGAGGGCGCGTACGTCGTCCTCGGACCAGATGCCGGGCACCCATGACCAGGTGGCACGGAGCCCGTCGTCGGTGGCCACGGCGGTGATCTCCAGACCGTGTGCGACGGGCAGGCCGGGGTCGTGGGCCGCGCCCAGAGCGAGGCGCCCCGGCAGCTCCTCCGGGGCCGTCGACCAGTCGGCCCGCGGCTCGCGGGTCGTACGGCCCAGGTAGTTGAAGCCGATGTGCGGGACCGGGAGCGTGGCCAGGGCGGGGCCGGTGTCCGGGTTGAGGTGGCGGAGCAGGCCGTGACCGATGCCGTGGTCGGGCACGGCGCGCAGCTGTTCCTTGACGCTCCTGAGGACCTGCGTCGGGTCATCGAGGTCGAGCCCGGCGAGGTCCAGCCGGGCCGGGACGACGCTGGTGAACCAGCCCACCGTCCGCGACAGGTCGATGCCGTCGGCGATGTCCTCGCGCCCGTGCCGCTCGACGTCGAGGAGGAGCGCCCGATGACGGCGCCATCGGGCGAACGCCATCGACAGCGCGGCGAGCAGGACATCCTCGGGGCCGGCGTGGAAGGCGGCGGGGACCGTGGTGAGTACGTCGTCGGTCACCGTGGCCGGGAGTGCACGGGTGAGGTGGTGCATCTCGCCGACGAGATCCCGCCCGGGGTCGGTGCGCCGGATGCCCGGCAGCGGGTCGGGGGAGTCCAACATCTGTCGCCAGACGGCCAGTTCGGCAGTCCTCGTCGCGCTGAGGGCCTCCTGCGCCAGCAGCCGGGCCCAGTGCCGGAACGGGGTACCGGGCAGAGGCAGTTCGTCCCCCCGCCAGGCGGCGGCCAGGTCCGTGCGCAGGATGTGCCAGGACACACCGTCCACGGCCAGGTGATGAACCGTCAGCAGCAGCCGTCCGGCACGGTCCGCTCCGGCGTCGAACAAGAGGGCGTGCACCAACTCCCCGGTGCTGGGCTGCAGTTCGGGCGTCGTTCGGTCGAGCGCAGGCCCGAAGTCCCCGTCCGGTACGGCGACCCGCTCCAGCAGCGCGCCGGCGTCCACGGTTCCGGGCGGCGGGACGACCGCCGTCCAGTCGCCGTCGTCGATCGTCAGCCGCATGCGCAGCACATCGTGGTGGTCCAGTACGGCCTGGAGCGCCGCCGCCAAGCGCTTCTCGTCGGCCCCGGCAGGGGCGACGAGCAGGACGGACTGGCTGAACGAGCCGATGGGGCCGCCGCGTTCGCGCAGCCGGTGCATGGCCGGGGTGAGCGGCAGATCGCCGACCGGCGCCCCATGGGCCGCGCCTGCTTCCGGAGCGGGACGGGCCGCCGCCACGGCGGCGAGGCCGGCGACGGTGCGCTGCTCGAACACGTCGCGTGGGGTCAGCCGCAGACCGGCCGCGAGAGCGCGGCTGACGAGGTGGATGGACGCGATGCTGTCGCCGCCGAGGTCGAAGAAGGCGTCGTCGACGCCGACTTGAGCGGCGGGCACCCCGAGCACCTCGGCGAACAGCCCGCACAGGATCTCCTCCTGCGGGGTACGAGGGCTGCGGCCCTCGGTCTCGGGGGCCGCGGCGGGCGAGGGCAGGGCGGCACGGTCGAGCTTGCCGTTGGCCGTCATCGGCAGGGCGTCCAGCGCCACGAGGGCTTCCGGGACCATGTGGTCGGGCAGCCGCCGCGCCGCATACGCCCGTACGTCGGCGTAGTCAGGGCTGTCGGCGCGGTCGGCGTCGGCGGGGCCGACGAGGTAGCCGACCAGGCGCTTGAGGCCGGGCCGGTCCTCGCGCACCACCACCGCGGCCTGGTCGACGGCGGGGTGAGCGGTGAGCACACCCTCGATCTCGCCGGGCTCGATCCGCAGGCCGCGGATCTTGAGCTGGCCGTCGGCGCGCCCGCGCAGTTCCAGAGTCCCGTCGGAGCGGCGCACGGCCAGGTCGCCGGTGCGGTACATCCGTTCGCCGGTCGGCCCGAAGGGGTCGGCGACGAACCGCTCGGCCGTCAGGCCCGGCCGGTTCCAGTAGCCCCGCGCCACCTGGGCGCCCGCCACGTACAACTCGCCCTCGACTCCCGCCGGGACGGGGTTGAGCCGCCTGTCCAGGACGTATGCCCGGGTGTTCCACATGGGGCGCCCGATGGGCACGGGACCGGACGGGAGGTCGTCGCCGGGTTCGATGCGGTGGTCGGTGCAGCCGACGGTGAGTTCGGTCGGGCCGTAGTGATTGACGAGGCGTACGTGCGGATGGTCCCCGCGCCACGCGCGCAGGGCTTCGCCGACCAGGGCCTCGCCGCCCAGCATGAACTCCTCGGCGGGCGAGATGTCGTGGGGCAGCGCGGGCAGTAACGCCAGATGGCTCGGGGTGGCCTTGAGGAAGGTGTAGCCGCCGGGCAGCGGGGTGGCACCCGCATCATGAACGGCGGCGATGTGGACCGTGCCGCCCGCGGCGAGCCCGCCGTGCAGAGTCGTCACGGTGGCGTCGAAGGACATGGTGGCGTGCAGCAGAGAGGTGCCGCGCAGGCTCGGGTACGCCTCCACGCAACGGGCCACATAGGTGGTGAGGTTGCGGTGCTCGACGACGACGCCCTTGGGCCGCCCGGTGGTGCCGGAGGTGTAGATCAGGTACGCCGGGTCGGCGGGACGGGCCGCGGTGAGGGGGATGCCGGGAGCGTCTGCGTCAGGGGTCACAGTGGGGCAGTTGAAAGCGGGGAGCCGGTGGCGTACGGCCTCGTCGGTGATCAGGCAGACGGGATCGGCGTCCGCGAGGAGATACGCGGTCCGTTCGGCGGGGTGATCCGGGTCGAGTGGCAGATAGGCCGCGCCCGCCCTGAGGACGGCCAGCACGGTGACAGCCAGGTCGACGGACCGGGACAGCGCGAAGGCGACGATCCGGCCGGGCCCGGCGCCGTACGAGGTCACGGCGCGCGCCAACG
Source organism: Streptomyces montanus (assembly GCF_005786655.1). NCBI lineage: Bacteria > Bacillati > Actinomycetota > Actinomycetes > Kitasatosporales > Streptomycetaceae > Streptomyces > Streptomyces montanus. The sequence continues at coordinate 40,666 of NZ_VBZC01000022.1, read as the reverse complement.
CATCGGCCCGAGCGTCGAGTTGCCGGTAGGTGAGGCTCGTGTCGGCGTCCACCACGGCGACGGCGTCCGGCGTCCTGGCGGCGCGTTCCTCGAACATCCGGGGAAAGGTGGTGTCCGGCACGTCGCGTGCCGTGTCGTTGAACTCGGTGAGCAGGCGCCGGCGTTCGTCCGGGCCGAGGATGTCGAGTGCGCCGATCGCCCGGTCGGGATGCTCGACGGCGGCCCGCAACAGCCGTTCCAGACCGTCGGCGAGTTCCTCGGCGCTGCGGCGGTCGAAAAGGTCGGCGCTGTACTGGAGAACGCCCTCGATACCGTCCGGGGAGCCGTCGGACGCGCGGCGCTCGGCAAGGTTGAACGTCAGGTCGATCTTGGTGGCGCCGGTCTCCACGGGCAGCGTCCGGGACGACAGCCCGGGCAGGCCGAGGTGTGGTTCGGCGCCGGGGCGGAAGGCGAGCATCACCTGGAAGAGCGGGTGCCGGGCGAGTGAGCGGGGCGGATTGAGGGCCTCGACCACCTGCTCGAACGGCAGGTCCTGGTGGGCGTACGCCGCCAGATCGGTCTCGCCGACCCGGTCCAGCAGCTCTCGGAACGTGGGCTCGCCGGAGGTGTCGACGCGCAGGACCAGGGTGTTGAGGAAGCAGCCGATCAGGTCGTCCAACGCCTCGTCGGCCCGGCCCGCGACCGGCGTCCCGAGCGGGATGTCCGTGCCCGCGCCCAGCCGGGTGAGCAGGGCGGCGAGCCCGGTCTGGACGACCATGAACACCGTCGCGCCGCTCTCGTTCGCCAGCTCGCGCAGCCGCCGGTGCAGAGCCGCGTCCAGCCGGACCGGTATGTCGCCGCCCCGGTGGGTGGAGCGTGCCGGACGCGGCCGGTCGGCGGGCAGCGGGATTTCGTCGGGCAGGTCGGCGAGTTCCCGCCGCCAGTGGGCGAGCTGACGTGACATCAGGTCGTCGCGGAGCAGCACGTGCCCCTGCCAGGCGCCGTAGTCGGCGTACTGCACGGGCAGCGGCGCCCACTCGGGCACCTGCCCCGCCGACCGGGCCCGGTAGGCGGTGGCCAGATCGCGGACAAGGGGTTCCAGGGACCAGCCGTCTCCGGCGATGTGGTGCAGTACGAGCAACAGGACGTGGTCCTCGGCTCCGAGGACGAGGAGGTGCGCGCGCAGCGGGATGTCCGTGGCGAGCTGGAATCCCCGCGCGGCCAACTGGGCCGTCCGCTCCAGCACTTCAGGCTCGGTGAGGTGCTCGACGTGCTCGACGTGCTCGACGTGCAGCGTGGGCTGTGCCGCACATGCGTCCAGCAGGCGCTGGCGCGGCAGACCGTCGGCGTCCGGGTAGACGGTCCGCAGGATCTCGTGCCGGGCGACCAGGTCGGCCAGGGCGGCGCTCAGCGCCTCCGGGTCGAGGGTGCCGCCCGTGAGCCGTACGGCCAGGGGAATGTTGTACGCCGCGCTCGGCCCCTCCAGCCGGTCGAGGAACCACAGCCGCCGCTGTGCCGATGACAGGGGAACCTCGTCCGGGACAGCCCGACGGCTCAGGCGCGGGAGGGGCTGTACGGGCTCAAACCGGGTGCTCGCCAGCCGGGCGAGAGCCGCCGGGGTGGGAGCCCGGAAGACATCGCGCAGGCTGAGATCGACACCGAGGGCGTCACGGATCCGGCCGATGAGCCGCAGGGCGAGCAGCGAGTGGCCGCCGAGCGCGAAGAAGCTGTCGTGCGGACCGGCGCCGGGCAGGCCCAGAACGTCCGCGAACAGCGCGCAGAGTACTTCCTCCCGCGGAGTGCGTGGTGCCGGTGCCCGGCCCTCTGCGCCGGCGGCGACGGGAACGGGCAGGGCGGCACGGTCGAGCTTGCCGTTGGCGGTCAGCGGCAGCCGGTCCAGGAGGACGACGGCGGAGGGCACCATGTAGTCGGGCAGCCGGCCGGCGAGATGGTCGCGCAGGGTGTCCGGGTGCGGCGACGCACCCGTGGCGGGAACCGCGTACGCGACCAGGCGCCGGTCGCCGGGGCGGTCCTCGCGGACCACGGCGACCGCCTGGGCGACCTCCGGGTGGGCGGCGAGAGCCGATTCGACCTCGCCGGGTTCGATACGGAAACCGCGCAGCTTGATCTGCCCGTCGGCGCGACCGTGGAACTCCAACTCGCCGTCGGGGGTGAGCCGGACGCGGTCGCCGGTGCGGTACATGCGCCCGCCCGGCGGCCCGTACGGGTCGGCGGTGAACCGCTCGGCGGTCGGCCCCGGGCGCCCGAGGTAGCCGCGCGCGACGCCGGGCCCGGCCAGATACAGCTCGCCCACCGTGCTCGGCGGAACCGGCCGCAGGGCGCCGTCGAGCACATACGCGCGCATGCCGTCGAGCGGGCGGCCGATGGGCAGCGGCTCGGGTGCCTCGGTGCCGGCGCGGACGGGACGGCAGGTGGCGAAGGTGGTGGTCTCGGTCGGGCCGTAGCCGTTGGTGACCGTCAGCTCCGGGCAGGCCGCCAGGACCCGGCGGACGGCGGGCGCGGGGACGGCCTCGCCGCCGGCCCACACCTGCCGCAGCCCGGCGAAACAGCCCGGGTCGTCCTCGGCGACGAGCCGGAACAGCCCGGCGGTCAGCCAGAGCGCCGTCAGCCCGTGACGTGCCGTCAGGCGCGCGACACAGGCCGCGTCCACGTCCTCGTCCGGCCCGGCGACCACGGCGGTGCCACCGCCGAGCAGCGGCACCCACATCTCGTACGTCGAGGCGTCGAACGCGGTCGGCGAGTGGACCAGGACCCGTGCGTGCGCGCCGCCGGAGAATGCGGAGTCGGTGGCGAGGGCGACGATGTCCCGGTGGGTGACCGTGACGCCCTTGGGCACACCGGTGGAGCCCGAGGTGTGGCTGACGTACGCCAGTTGGTCCGGGTGCAGGGGGACGCCGGGGTCGGTGTCGGGTTCCGTGGCGAGCGAAGGGTCGGTACTGATGCCGGTGCCGGTGCCGGTGCCGGTGCCGGTGCCGGTGCGGGTGACGGTGCCGGTGCCGGTGCGGGTGACGGTGACGACGACGAGACCCTCGTACGTGTCGTCCGCCGCGCCCGTGGTGTCCGTGTCGTCCGTCGCGTCCGTCAGAACGATCGCCGCGCCGGTCTCGGCGAGGATCCGCCGCGTGCGGGCGGCCGGGGCGCGCGGGTCGAGCCCGACATACGCGGCGCCCGCCTTGAGAACGGCCAGTAGGGCGGTGATCAGGTCGTCGGAGCGGCGCATCAGGACCGCGACCCGGTCCTCTGGCCGGACGCCGATCCCCAGCAGGCGGTGGGCGAGCCGGTTGGCGCGGGCGTTCAGGTCCCGGTACGTGGTCGCGCGCTCGCCCTGGACGACGGCCGTGCCGTCCGGATCGGCCGCTGCCCGGGCCGCGAGGAGTTCGGGTACGGTCGCCGCCGCACCGCCGCGCTGTGCCGGACCGTCGACTCCGGCCGACGACTGCTCCTCAGGCAGGAGCAGCTCGACCCGGCCGACCGGTGTGCCGGGACCGACGACGGCAGCGGCGAAGTGTTCGAGGAAGTGGACGAACCGCCGGTGGTGGGCGGTGAGTTCGGCGTCGGAGTAGTGTGCGGGGCTCGCGTCGAAGTCGATGCGCATGCCCCGGCCGTCGGCCCGGTCGTAGATGTTGACGGCGAGGTCCTCCACGGGGCCCGTGGACAGGTTGTGACGGGTGGTCGCGTGCCCGGCGATCCTCAACTCCGGCCCGAACGCCATGATGTTGACGACCGGCCCGAAGAAGCGGCGTCCGTCCCGAGGCCAGTCCAGCTCCCGGCGCAGGTCCTCTCCCCGGTGGCGCTGGTGCGCCAGCAGGTCCCTGGTCGCGCGCGCCGCTTGGCGTACGAGGTGTTCGGCGGCGGTGTCGGGGCGTACGGACAGCCGCAGCGGCAGCACGTTCGACGCCATGCCGGGAGTGGTGAGTTCGGTCTCGCTCTCCCGGGCGGTGACGGCGAGGCCGAGGACGATGTCCCGGGCGCCGGTGAGCCGGTGCAGGTACGCGGCGGTCGCCGCGAGGACGACGCGGGACCATCGTGTTCCGGCGCGTTCGGCGGCGGCGTGCACCAAGTCGCCAGCCGCGCCGGGGAGATGACCGGTGCGCCGGAGGAATCGGTCGGCGACTTGTGCCGCGCGGGCGGACAGGCCCACCGCCTCGGGACGGTCGGCGAGGGCACGCGACCAGTACGCCTGGTCCTGGTCGAGCCGGTCGCCTGCGCGATACGCCTCGTCCGCGGTGACCAGCGGGGCGAGTGGGGCGGATGGCGGGGCGTACGGCGTGCCCGCGACGAGGGCGGTGTACGTGTCCGCCACCCGCCGGGCGATGAGCGAACAGCTGAAGCCGTCGACGGCGATGTGGTGGTAGCGCTGGTACCAGATCCAGCGGTCCGCCGTGAGCCGCAGGAGCGCGTACTGGAAGAGCGGGCCCCGGTCGAGGTCGAAGGGCTGGGCGAAGTCGGCCGCCATCCAGGCCCGGGCGTCGGTCTCGCCGACGTCGAGAACCGGCAGGCTCCATTCGGGACTGGTCTCGACGATCTGGCGGACGGTGTCGTCGTCGGCCGAGAACCGGACCCGCAACGTCTCCGTCGTGTCCACGACTTGCCGTACGGCGGCTTGGAACAGCGCCGGGTGGACGGGGCCGTGGATCTCGGTGTACTCGCCGACGTTGTAGGCCGGTCCGGCGGCGTCCAGCCGCTGGCCGAACCACATCGAGCGCTGGGCGGCGGACAGATCCAGTACGTGGGGGAGGGTCATCGGCCGGCCCTCGCGACGGCGGCTGGCCTTGTCAACAGCCGTTCCACGTGCGCGGCGACGATCCGCGGGCCCTCGTCGCCACCGGGCCAGGGGACACGCAGCCAGGGCTCGGCGGGCACCAGCGTGGTGTCGCGGGCCTGGCGCACCCGGCCGCCGCCCGTGATGTTGAGCAGCACCAGCTCGTCGGGCCGGACCCGCCCGGCACGCACGGCGTCCGCCAGACCGGCCAAAGCGACGCCTGCGCCGGGTTCGATGTCGATGCCCTCGGTCTCCTCGAACAGGGCCATGGCGGCGAGCGCGGCCTCGTTGCCCACGCACAGGACGTCGCCGCCGCTCTCGGTGAGCACGTCGCGGACGCCGCCGCGGACGGCGAACGGTGGGCGCCGGTTGGTCAGTTCGCGGGCCAGCGGCTCGTGTTCGAGGGCGGCCGGAGCCGGGCCACGGGAGTTCCAGGCGTCGTACAGGGCGGCGAACGGCGCGTTCTGACACATCAGCAGGCGGGGAAGGGGCTCGTCGCCGGTCCGGATCCGGCGCGCCGCCTCATGGGCGCCGATGGCGCCCGTACCGCTGCCGACGGCCTGCACATACGTCCCCGGGAGACGCCCGATGGCCTCGGCGGCGGCGAGCATCACGGTGCCGAGGCCGTCGCGGCGGCCGACATTGCGCGAGCCGCCCTCGGCGTGGTGGCCGGGAAGGCGAGCGAGCAGGTCCGCGCAGGCGATGGCGTCGCTGTAGGTGGCTCGGCCGTCGAGGACGACGAGGCGTACGCAGGGGGCGAGCGGGGCGGGGAAGCGCATGCGCTCCAGGGCGGGAGCGGGCACGACGACGAGGCAGGGCACTTGGTGGCGGGAGGCGGCCCAGGCGAAGGCGGCGGCGGTGTTGCCCGCCGAGGGGATGACGAGGACGGGCGGCGCGGAGGGCAGGCGGCCGAGGACCGTGTACGCCTCCAGGTCCTTGAACGTGCAGGTGGGCAGCAGCGCCGCGCGTTCCGGCCAGTGGCCGTTGAAGGCGATCCACAGCCGCCGCAGGCCGATACGGCGGCCGAGCCGGTCGGAGGGGTACACGACCGGGCCGGGGACGTCGGGGAACGTCCGCGCCACGGGCAGCAGGTGGGCGTGGCGGAACAGCCCGGGGGCGTCACCGGTGAACCCTCCGACACCTCCGACTCCTCCGAACCCTCCGCCCCCGTCGTACTCGGTGCGCAGGAAGGCCGGTTCGTGCCGGTGGGAGCAGTCGAGGAGGAGACCGTCGTCCTCGTAGCGGGTTCCGCATGAGGAACAGATAACCTTGTAGTGGCGTTTTCCCGGACATGCTCGGGACATTTTTCCTTGCCTTCCGCAGTGCCACGCTTCGCTGATCAATTGGAACCGGCACTTCGTTAAGAAGGAGCGAATCACGAATTGCCGTTCTCTCAACGGCCCGTTGACATTGCGTTCACCATCTCATTCACCAAGGTCATTACCTGCGGACTGTTCAGTTCCGCGTCATCTGTCCGTCCCCGTAAGGAGGTTGATGGAGCGTCAAGTCATGGATGAACATCCGAGGCGCACACGCCATGACGAAAGGATGCCGGGAAATGGTCGAGATACCGACGCATGCACCCGCAATGGAATGGGTAGACCCTTCACCCTGGTTGCCCTCCCAAGTTCCGGTTTCCTTTCTTTCATCGAATGGCAAAGCAAGAGAATTCGATGCGACGGTGACGGCCGACGGTCCAATGGCCCGGAGGTACACCGAACCCGCGCCGGACCTGCTGCTCGATGCGTACCGGAAGATGGTCGTCGGGCGCCGCTTCGACGAGCAGGCGACCGCGCTCGCGCGGCAGGGCAGGCTCGCGGTGCACCCGTCGAGCCTGGGTCAGGAGGCGTGCCAGGTGGGCGCCGCGCTCGCACTGCGCGCCACGGACTGGCTCTTCCCCACCTACCGCGACTGCGTCGCGCTGGTCAGCCGCGGTATCGACGCCGTCGAAGCCCTGACACTGCTGCGCGGCGACCGGCACTGCGGTTACGACCCGGTGCGGCACCGCACCGCGCCACAGTGCACCCCGCTGGCCACCCATGCCGCGCACGCCACCGGGCTGGCGCACGGAGAGCGGCTCAAGGGAACGGACACGGTCGCCCTCGCTCTCGTGGGCGACGGAGCCACGAGCGAAGGTGACTTCCACGAGGCCGTCAACCTCGCCGGCGTCCTGCGGGCACCGGTGGTCTTCCTGGTGCAGAACAACCGCTACGCCATCTCCGTCCCGCTCTCCGGCCAGAGCGCGGCACCGAGCCTGGCGTACAAGGGAGTCGGCTATGGCGTCCGCTCGGAACAGGTGGACGGCAACGACGCCGCGGCCGTGCTCGCCGTACTGACGGCCGCCGTGGCGGACGCACGGTCGGGCGGCGGCCCCTGGCTGGTCGAGGCGCACACCTACCGTGTGGGCCCGCACACCAGCGCCGACGACCCCTCCCGGTACCGTCCGGCGGCGGAGGCCGAGGTCTGGCGCGGGCGGGACCCGATCGACCGGCTGGAGACCTGGCTGCGCGAAGAGGACATGGTGACGGACGCCGACATCGCGGCCACGGCCGCCGAGGCGGAGGCGTACGCCTCCGACCTGCGCACCCGGCTCAGCGAGGATCCCGCTCTGGACCCGCTCACGCTGCTCGACCACGTGTTCAGCACCACGACAGCACAGCTCGCCGAGCAACGCGCCGCCCTGCGGACCGAGTGGGAAGGACGCTGAGATGGCGGCCACCGCGATGGCGCAGGCCCTGAACGCCGCACTGCGGGACTCCCTCGACGCGGACGAACGCGTCGTCGTCTTCGGCGAGGACGTCGGCCGGCTCGGCGGCGTGTTCCGGGTCACCGACGGGCTCGCCGACGCGTTCGGTGATCGGCGCTGCTTCGACACACCGGTGTGCGAGGCCGGAATCGCCGGACTGGCGGTCGGCATGGCGATGGCCGGCTTCCGGCCCGTCGTGGAGATGCAGTTCGACGCGTTCGCCTACCCGGCGTTCGAGCAGATCGCCTCCCACGTGGCCAAGACGCGCAACCGCACCCGCGGCGCCCTCGCCCTGCCCCTCGTCATCCGTGTCCCGTACGGCGGCGGCATCGGCGGAGTCGAGCACCACAGCGACTCCAGCGAGGCGTACTACGCGCACACGGCGGGCCTGAAAGTCGTGACACCGGCGACGGTCGCGGACGCGTACTCGTTGCTCCGCGAGGCCGTCGAGGACCCGGATCCGGTGGTGTTCCTGGAGCCCAAACGGCACTACTGGTCGAAGGACGACGTCGAACTCCCCGTCCGCACCGAACCGTTCGGCGCGGCAACGGTCCGCCGCGCCGGACGCGACGCCACGCTCGTCGCCTACGGGCCGTCGGTCGCCGTGGCCCTGGCGGCGGCCCGCGAGGCCGAGGCCGAGGGACTGGACGTGGAAGTGCTGGACCTGCGCACCCTCGTCCCCCTCGACGACCGTGCGCTCACCGCGTCGGTACGGCGTACAGGCCGCTGCCTGGTCGTGCACGAGGCCCAGGGCTTCGCCGGCGTCGGCGCCGAGATCGCGGCCCGGGTACAGGAGCGCTGCTTCGAGGCGCTGCGCGCACCGGTCCTGCGCGTCACGGGCCTGGACATCCCGTACCCGCCGCCGCTGCTGGAGAGTGCCCATCTACCGGATGTGGGACGGGTACTCGACGGTCTGCGCCGCCTGCTGCCCGGCCGCCGTACGAGCGGCGGACACCGCGATCAGCGGGTGGCACGCACCGCCGAGCCGGTCCCCTCCGACCGGACCTTCAGCCTGCCCGACCTGGGCGAAGGGCTGACGGAAGCCGAAGTGCTGGACTGGAAGGTCGCCGTGGGCGACACCGTCACACATGACCAGGTCGTCGTCGAGGTCGAGACGGCCAAGTCCGTGGTGACCCTGCCGAGCCCGTTCGCCGGGACGGTGACGGCCCGGCACTGCGAGGCCGGGGAGATCGTCCAGGTAGGGGCGGCGCTGTTGTCGGTGGGCGAGAAGACCGCCCGCGCGTCGTCGGAACTCGGTTCCGGTGCCGTGCTGACGGGTTACGGGACAAGGGGGCCGCAGCGGAGCCCCTTGCCGGCGGCCCGGGAAGGCGAGGACCGGCAGACACTGCTTTCCCCCGCCCTCAGCGGAACGCGGATCCCCATGGACGCCACGGCCGAGAAGTTCCTCCGCAGCCACCGCGACTCACCGGCCGTGACCATCTGGGCGGACGCGGACGCCACCGAACTGCTCGCCGCCCGTGCCACGTTCGGGACGGGCCTGCTGCCGCTGCTGGCCCGGTGCACCCTCGCGGCCCTCGCCGCCTTCCCCGAACTGAACGCCCGTATCGACACCGACCGCGCGGACATCGTCCGAATGCCGCAGGTGCACCTGGGCTTCGCCGCCCAGACCGCGCACGGGCAGGCCGTACCCGTCGTACGGGATGCCGCCCGCCTGCCCTTCGTCGGCCTCGCCGGCGAACTCCGGCGGCTCACCGACCTCGCCCGACGCGGCACGCTGCCGACCGAGCACCGCACCGGCGCCACCTTCACCCTCAACAACTACGGCGTGTTCGACGTCGACGGCGCCACCCCGCTCCTCAACCATCCCCAGGCGGCGATGCTCGGCGTCGGCCGCGTCACCGACCGCCCCTGGGCGGTGGACGGGCGCCTCGAGATACGCAAGGTCGTTCACCTGTCCCTGACCTTCGACCACCGCGTCTGCGACGGCGGCACGGCGTCCGGATTCCTGCGCCACGTCGTAGACGGCGTCACCGCCCCCGGCCCGTCATAGGCGGCCGATACGCCGCCACACGCCTGTTCACCTTCACTCCTCCATACGGGAGCTTTGCCTCCGGTTCGCCGTGTGTACTCCTGCGATTGCTTGCATCGAGGGATGGACCACATCACGTTCCTCGTGGCGGTCGTCATCGTCACGGCTCTGGCCTTCGACTTCACCAACGGATTCCACGACACGGCGAACGCGATGGCCACCTCCATCGCCACCGGCGCGCTCAGGCCGAGAACAGCGGTCCTCATCAGCGGCGTCCTCAACGTCGTCGGTGCCTTCCTGTCCACCGAGGTCGCCAAGACGATCTCCGGCGGCATCGTGGACGACACGCTCGTCACTCCGGGGATGATCTTCGCGGGGTTGGTCGGTGCGATCCTCTGGAACCTGCTGACCTGGCTGCTCGGGCTGCCGTCCAGTTCCTCGCACGCCCTGTTCGGCGGGCTCGTCGGGGCCGTGTGGGTCGGTGCGGGGTCGCACGGCGTGAACTTCGACAAGGTTGTCGAGAAGGTGCTGATCCCGGCGGTGGCCTCGCCGCTCGTGGCGGGCGTCGCGGCGCTGATCGCCACCTACTTCGCCTACCGTCTCACCGCCCGGGCCCGCGAGGCTTCGGTGACCAAGGGATTCCGGCTCGGGCAGATCGCCTCGGCCTCGCTCGTCTCGCTCGCCCACGGCACGAACGACGCGCAGAAGACGATGGGTGTCATCACCCTGACCCTGATCTCGGCGGGTGCGCTGGGCCATGACGCGGGCCCGCCGCTGTGGGTGATCGCGTCGGCCGGACTGGCCATCGGCCTGGGCACCTACCTCGGCGGCTGGCGGATCATCCGCACCATGGGCAAGGGGCTCACGGAGATCCAGTCGCCGCAGGGCTTCGCGGCCGAGACCGCCTCCACGACCGTCATCCTCACCTCCGCCCACCTCGGTTTCGCCCTGTCCACCACGCAGGTCGCCTCGGGCAGCATCCTCGGGGCGGGCCTCGGCCGACGCCTGGCCGAGGTGCGCTGGGGTGTCGCGGGCCGCATGGTGGTCGCCTGGCTGATCACGCTGCCGGCGGCCGCGCTGGTCGGCGGTCTGTCCGCGAGCGTGGTGACGCACGGCGGGACCGTCGGGACCGTGGTGGTCGCGCTGGCCGGCGTCGCGGTCGCCGCGTCCATCGTGGCCGTCGCGCGGCGTAACCCGGTGCACGCGAACAACGTCAACGACAACCACGAGGTCACCGTCCGCGGCGCGCAGCCGGCGAACGTCGGTGCGGCCGCCTGAGTCAGGGGAGTTCGAACGATGCATCTGGACTGGACCGCTCTGGGACAGGTCGCCGCGGTGAGCATGGGCGTCACCGTCGCGGTGGTCGTCGTCTTCGCGATCGGCATCCTCGGCCTCGCGCAGGTCGAGGCCGCACGGGAGAAGGACGGCGGCACGCATGCGCTGGGCTTCGCCCAGGCAGGACTGTGCTTCCTCACCTGCGCGGCCGTGGTCGCGTACGGCATCTACCTGATCGTGCCGCAGTTCCACTGAGGCTCCTGGAAGGAGGACCGGATGACACCTCTGGTGACGGCGGGGCTACGGGTCGACTACACCGACCACGACGACCCGGTGCTGATCCGGCCGGACGGCAGTCCGGTGGACACCTGGCGAGAGAACTACCCGTACGAGCAACGGATGGAGCGCAAGGAGTACGAGTGGCACAAGCGGCTGCAGCAGATCGAACTGCTGAAGCTGCAGAGCTGGATCAAGAAGACCGGCCGCCGGCTCGTCATCGTCTTCGAGGGCCGTGACGCGGCAGGCAAGGGTGGCACGATCAAGCGCTTCACCGAGCACCTGAACCCGCGCGGTGCACGGGTGGTGGCCCTGGAGAAGCCGACCGAGCGCGAGCGTGGACAGTGGTATTTCCAGCGGTACGTGGAGCATCTGCCGACCGAGGGTGAGATCGTGATGTTCGACCGGTCCTGGTACAACCGGGCCGGAGTCGAGCGCGTGATGGGTTTCTGCACGGACGACGAGTACTGGCGCTTCATGCGCCAGGCGCCGTTGTTCGAGCGGATGCTCGTCGACGACGGGGTCGACCTGGTCAAGTTCTGGTTCTCGGTCTCGCAGAGCGAGCAGCGCACGCGCTTCACGATCCGCCAGGTCGACCCGGTACGGCAGTGGAAGCTGAGCTCGATGGACCTGGCGTCGCTGGACCGCTGGGACGACTACACCGCCGCCAAGGTCGCCATGTTCCGTGAGACGGACACGCAGTACGCACCGTGGACGGTGGTGAAGAGCAACGACAAGAAGCGGGCCCGGGTCGAGGCCATGCGCAGTGTGCTGGCCCGCTTCGACTACACGGACAAGGACGCGGAGGTCGTCGGCAGCGTGGACCCGAGCATCGTGGGCGCGGCCGCCACCCTGCTGGAGGCGGGTGAGGACGCCTCCTAGCAAGGCCCCAGAATGAACGACATGTCGGCCTCCTGTCTGCTCCTGCCGGGCGCACCGGACTCCCCTGTGATCCTGCACGTCCCGCACTCCTCGCGGGTGATCCCCGGGGACGTACGGAGCGGCATCGTGCTTGAAGACGAGGCCCTGGAGCGGGAGTTGGACCACATCACCGACTCGCACACCGCCCGGATCGCGGCGACGGCCGCCGAGCGCTGCGCCGCAGCGCCCTGGCGGTTCGTCAACCAGTTGTCGCGGCTGGTCGTCGATCCCGAACGATTCCCGGACGAGCGGGAGGAGATGCTGGCCGTCGGCATGGGCGCGGTCTACACGCGGACCACCCACCGGGAGGAGCTCCGGCCGGCCGACTACGACGGCCAGCCGCTCATCGAGCGGTACTTCGCCCCGTACGCCGCCGCCATGACGGACGCTGTGACCGAGCGGCTGGACGCCGTCGGGCGGGCCGTGATCATCGACGTCCACTCCTACCCGACCGAGCGTCTGCCCTACGAGCTCCACGGTGATGGACCCCGGCCGCCCATCTGCCTGGGCCGGGATGCCTTCCATACCCCGGCCGATCTGCTGGCCCGCGCCGAGAAGGCGTTCGCGGGCTTCGGCGGCACGGGAGTCAACAGTCCCTTCGAGGGGACGTACATTCCGCTGAAGTACTACGGGAAGGACCCAAGGGTCAGCGCGCTGATGATCGAGATCCGGCGGGACGTCTACATGTCCGAGCCGGGCGGCCCGGCGGGCCCGGGTCTGAACGCACTCGCGGCAGCACTTGCCCGGCTTGTCGACGCGGTGGCCGCTGCCACCAGGGCGTCTACCGCGAATCCGGTGTGACGGTGACGGGCCGGGGCACCGCGGCGAACGCCGACAGCGTGAACCACCCCGGCACGGCCCGGCGCAGCGCCTCGGGGCCGTCCACCCTGACCGCGCCGACACGCAGAGCCTCGGACCAGCTGAGGTCACCACGCCACACTTCGATCATGCGGCGCAGGCCGGCGGTGACGGTTACCGTCACCGCGTGGCCGGGGTCCACGTCGCAGACGTCGGTGTCCTCGGGTGTGATCACCAGCCACCAGTAGCGAGTGCCCGTGGGGGCGTCCGGGAAGTTGAAGTGGACCACCGTCCGTCCGTCGGGGACGGCATCTCGGACGACGTTTCGGCGCAGGTCCCACAGCAGCAGTTTCGGGTCGAGATCCGCGTCGCCGATCTGTCCGATCCAGCGGGTGCCCCAGACGCCGAGTGCCTCGATCACGGGCCGCAGCTCACGTCCGGCCGCGGTCAGAACGTACTGCACCTCCTTGCCGTCGGTCTGCCTCTCCACGACGCCGGCGCGCACCAGTTGGTGCAGCCGCTTGGACAGCAGCGTGGGGGACATCCTTGGCACACCGCGGCGCAACTCATTGAAACGTCGGCTGTCGATGACGAGTTCACGGACGATGAGCAACGTCCAGCGCTCGTCGAGCAGCTCCATCGCCTTGGCGACCGGGCAGAACTGGCGATACGAGGACCCCATGCCGCGCAGGGTATGCCCCGCCGTCGGACAAACCAACCCAGCAGTGGCCGGATGGTGTCGAATGACTGCGCTCCGGTACAGATCTGGGACTAGGAGACGGCATACCCCGTTCCTAGGATCGGATCCGTGGCAGACACGGGTTCGTCGTTGGCCACACCGTCGTCGTGGTGCCTCGCAAGTGTCCGGAAGGAGTGCTGTCGTGAGCGAATCGACCGACGCGGTTGAGGTTGACCGTGCACTGAAAGCCAGGCACCGGGCGATGTGGGCGCAGGGTGACTACCCTGCCGTGGCCGCCGAGATCATCCCCGAGCTGGGTGAGATCCTCGTCGAGGCGTGCGGGGTGCGTGGCGTTGGCGAGCGAAGCGAGTTGGAGTCTCCCCGGGGCGAAGGCCAAGGGAGGAGGCTGCTGGACGTGGCGGCCGGCTCGGGCAACGCCGCGATACCGGCGGCGCTGGCCGGGGCGAGCGTGGTGGCCTGTGACCTGACCCCGGAGCTGTTCGAGGTCGGACGGCGACTTGCCGCGCAGCGCGGCGCCGAAGTGGAGTGGCGACAGGCCGACGCCGAGGCGTTGCCGTTCGCGGACGGCGAGTTCGACACTGTGCTGTCCTGCGTCGGGGTCATGTTCGCCCCGCATCACCAGGCCGCGGCCGACGAATGCGTACGCGTCTGCCGCCCGGGGGGCACGATCGGCTTGCTCAGCTGGACGCCCGAGGGCTTCCTCGGCCAGATGCTCGCCACGATGAGGCCCTACGCGCCGCCGCCCCCGCCGGGCGCGCAGCCCCCGCCCCTGTGGGGAGACGAGGACCACGTCCGCGCCCTGTTCGGAGACCGGATCACTGACATCGAGGCGCGTAAACAGACGCTGCTGGTCGACCGCTTCAAGAGCCCTGAGGAGTTCCGCGACTACTTCAAGGCGCGCTACGGCCCGACCATCGCCACCTACCGGGCCATCGCCGATGACCCTGCCCGCACCGCCGCGCTGGACCGCGACCTCGCCGACCTCGCCCGGCGATACGACCAAGGGGCGGGCAGCACGGCCATGGAGTGGGAGTACCTGCTGTTCATCGCCCGCAAGTCATCCGCGAAAGCGTGAACACTTTCCCGGAAAGTGTTCACGCTCTCGCGGTGGTGCCCCGGCCGACGTGTCCGGAACGGGCAGTTCTCTGGTAGTACCGAGGTATGGGGATGGAGCGGTTCATAGGCATCGACCTCGCCTGGGCGCCGGGCGAAGGCTCTGTCAAGCCCAATGAGACCGGCGTGGCCGCCATCGACGGGCGCGGTGTGGTGATCGATTGCGGCTGGACCTGTGGGCTCGAGGAGACGATGTCATGGCTGGCCAAGACAGCTGTCGACGGATCGACCCTGACCTTTGTCGACGCGCCGCTGGTCGTTGACAATCCGGCCGGCCAGCGGTTGTGCGAACGGGAGGTCGGCCGGCGGTACGGCCGGTGGAAGGTGAGTGCGAACAGCACCAACCAGAACTCCCCCCGGCTGGCCGGAGTGCTTCTGCGGGAACGGCTGCGGGAGTCCGGCTGGTCCTACGACGACGGCAGGGGAGGGCCGCCGACGGGTGGGCTGGTCATGTCCGAGTGCTACCCGTACACGACGTTGGTCGGGGCCGCCGAGCTCGGCTATGACCAGGAGCGCCCGACGTACAAGCGCCGGCCGGCGCGCGTGCCGACGGCTCAGTGGCGAGCGGTGCGGGCCGAGGAGTGCGACACGCTGATCGCGCGTATGTCGGGCCTGGCCACGGCGGATCCGCCGCTCCTGCTCTCGTCCCATCCGGTTTCCCGTCGGCTGCTCGATGAGCCCTCACCTCAGCGGGCAGTCGACTACAAGCATCGGGAAGACCTCATCGACGCCCTGCTCTGCGCGTGGACGGCCGCACTGTGGTCCCGGCACGGACTGGCTCGCTGCCAGGTCCTGGCAGCGGACAGCCTCGTCCCGCCCGGATGTGCTCCGACGATCATCGCGCCGGCCCGCCCCGAGCAGCGGCCGTCCCCTTGCACCCCCATGGACCTCCGCTGACACTCGTCAAGGTCTCCCCCCGACCCTTCACCCGCGAGGAACCGGCCAACGTCCGATGTGGGTGCCGTCTCCAAGGTCACCGTTGTCCGGAGCCACGTCCGAGAGGGCGTCCGCGACGAAGGTGAGCATGCCGGCCACACTGGTCCACTCGGGCTCCGCGGCGTGGCCGGTGCGGGTGAAGCGGACCACACATCCGTGCAGTTCGCCCGGTCGCAGATCGGTGAAGAGGCCACCGCCCATGCCGTCTCCGGCGAGCGGCAGCCACTGAGGGAGCCAGACAGCGCTCGCCTCGTCCGGGTACAACGTGCCGGCGGGGTCCTCGCCGCACCGTGTGAGCCACGCGGCCAACTGGTCGGCCAGAGAGGGCGGAACCGTCTCTCCGACCGCTTCGAGGTGCAGGGCGCGACGTTCGAGCACTTGGGCGAGCGGGTACGGGTCGTTGTACTCCGGCAGCAGATGCCCCTGGTACGAAGGCGCGCCCGAGCGCGCATCCGGTGCGAGCCCGTTCATCCGACTCCACCATGCCGTCAGATCGGGGGAGAAGACCACGCCCAGTTGCCGCTCCGCTTGGCGCAACTCCTCTGCGACGACAGGTGCGTTGAGGTGTGCACGGTAACCGGGAGCATGGCGCGCGAGCCATGCGTCGATGCGGCTCCAGGCTTCCAGTGTTTCGGCTGCGGACACGGCCGTCGACTCCCTTCACCACTTACGCAGTAGCCGCCTTGCGGCTCTTGTGCCCCGATATTGGCTCGATTCACCCTGTGTTGGGCGCGCGCTGTCGGGCAGGAACCCCAGCGGCATATGTCATGAGCACCGCAATACGGGGAGCACCAAGCGTGAAGTTACATCGCATGCACCACCGTCGTCGAAGCCGGGTCGTCGCGGCCCTGGCGGCACTGCCGCTGCTCGCGACACTCTCGGCTCCGAACGCCACGGCGGAGCCGGCGTCACCCGGTTCAGAAGCGGCGCGGCTGTCCGCGGCGCCGGACCGTACGGGAGCCGGGGAGCCGGAGGAGGGCACGTGGTTCGGCAAGCCCGTACTCATGCCGTACGGGACGGCCAAGGACGACGCCATGGACCGGGCTGAGGATGAAGCCCCGAGGAACCTCACCGCCAACCAGGAAACGACACAAAAGCAGGCACCGCCCAGCGGATTGAAGCGCTGGGAGATGCCCGGGCTGGAAGCCAGGGGCGAGCCACTCTCCGCAGCGGAGGCCGGGCGCAGGGCGCTGGCGGCAGCGGAAAAGGCGGGCGCCCGTTCATACGCCGACACCTCGAAAGTGCCGCTCACCGGCGACGGCGACGGTGACGGCGACAACCCCACGCCCCGGGCCGCAGCCGAGTTGACCCCTCCGACGAAATGGGGCGCCACCCCTCCGGCGACCATCGAGCGTTGCCTCGACAGGGAAGAGGCCGGCTCCACGAAGGGCAAGACCTTCAACCGCTGGCTCTGGTGCCAGAAGGGCCGGCTCGGCCTTGAGTACTTCAAGGTGATCAACGGCAGGCCGGAGCTGCAAGGCATCACCACGGTCGCCTTTCGCGCGGCTGCTGTCGGGGCCGGCAAGACCCGCGGCGTCCGTACCTATCTTCAGGTAGAGGAAGACTCCCTCGACAACGACGTCTGGAGCCTGTGGGACCGGCTGTTCACCGTTCCCTCCCTTCGGATGAATGTCCTGTCCGACTGCGCGGAGCCGCTGGAGTACTGCTGGGCCACCGGCAGCGGGATCGAACACACCTGGGAGGAGTGGGAGTACCGCGACGACTGGATGCACTGGGACGTGCGCTCCGATGAATCCGCCGGCAGGGGTCGGGACAAAGTGTCCTACGACCGGTGGCACTTTCGCGTCGACGGCTCCGGCGGCGGCTACAAGATCCGGCCGGCGCGCTCGGAGCAACACACGATCCGCTGCGACTCGGCTGACTACTTCGCGCATTTCGGCGAGCGCTATCCGAGGGCCTGCGTCAACTACGAGGTCGTTCCGAACCTCCGGTACAAGATCAGCGACGATCGGGTGACGGGCGTCGCCCAGCACATCCGCACCGCCCAGAACATGCCGGAGCGGACCTACCCCATTGAATTCGACCGGAAGGACATCCCGGGCAAGTACTACCCGGGGCAGAGGAATGAACGGGGCCTGCACCGGGTGCCTTACGGCGGTCTCGTCGCCCGGAGCAACGAGGACTACAAGGACGACGCCTGCAAGCGACAAGGTCCGTATGCGGGCTCGCGCGGCCTGCCCCCGTATGACACCAATACCAAGGACTGCGACGAGTACCCGTTCCAGTCGACGGAGGAGGGCGCCTCCAGCCACGATTGGGCCTTCTCGGTCCGCGCGGTGCCCAAGAGCGAAAACACCGCCGCCGGCTCCCTGCTGCGCTGGTACTACTTCAGCGACCGCGTTCTCTACGACAACGACGAGTTCTGGGTGAACATCCAGGACTGAAACCAAGAGGCCACCGAGCCCGCAGGCCTGCCGATCACCAAGCTCGGCTCCTGTCTGCGGCTCGGCGGCCTCAGTCGCACGCGCCGGCACCTTCCAATCCCCGTGCCCGGCCCCGGGGTTGGCCGACGTGTGACGTTGCCTGTGCGGGGACTCTTGACGCTTCACTTCTCGGCTGGATACTTACGGCACGTGCCGTGGGTTCCTCGTGTTTGCGCAAACATCCAGCCCGCTCGTCAGTGAGCCCACCATCGCTCCACTTCGCTCCATTCCGCTCCGCTTCCTCAACGGACGGACTGGTCATGCCGTCATTGCCACACCCGACGGTCTCACCCCCCACAGGAGGACTTCTCAATGAGTCCAAGACGGGCCACGGAGCCCGCTGAGCGAACGGCCATGCCGTGGCGCAGCAAGGTGGTCATAGCCGCGCTGGCAGCGGCCGTTCTGGCCGGGCCGAGCGTCGCGCAAGCCGCCGCCCCACAAGCCGCCGCCCCGCAGGCCGCATCGGCATCCCAGGAACCGAGGGCAGCGGCGGCCAGCATCACCTGGACCCTTGAACGGGCGAGCAACCCCACCGCGGACCAGCGGGCGGCCTACGACCTCATCACGGCAGCCATGAACGCCGCGGTGGCCCGCTACAACAACCTCAGCGACCTGGGCAAGACCATCACCGTCCGCTACGACCCGGGCGTGCCCACCGCTGACGGCAACATCAACGGAACCATCCGCTTCGGCAACCGCAGCTACATGACCCAGAGGACGGCTCTGCACGAGATCGCCCACACCATCGGCGTGGGCACGAGTTCGGGCTGGTCCTCCCTCGGCGGCAGCGGCACCTGGCGCGGCGCCCAGGCGACGGCACTCGTCCAGCGGTTCGACGGTTCGGGCGCCAAACTGTCCACCGGTGGCGGACACTTCTGGCCCTACGGTCTGAACTACGAGAACGAGTTCTCCAACACGGCGGCCGATCGCCACGTCCAGATCGTCGCCGCCATGGTGCGTGACGGTCTGTAACTCCACGTCACCGCTTCGTGTGTCTCCGCAACACCACGTCCATGAAGCTGTTGGCCGATTCCCCTGCCGGGGCACCAGCTGCGAAAGCGTGAACACTTTCCCGGAAAGTGTTCACGCTTTCGCGGAGTGCGTGCCTGGATCGCGCGCCGCCGGACGGATTCGCCAACAGGGCCTGTCCATGGACGTGACCGCTACTCCTCGTCCTCGCCCGTCATCTCGTTGACCAGCGTTACGAGGAGCGGGTGCAGGGAGAAACCGGAGGCCTTACCCGGACCCTGTTCGTACTCAGCGGTCAGGACCGGTACCGCGGAGTCCGCCACCAGGTCCTGCTCCCGCAGGTAGCCGCTGATCCGGTTGATGGGCTTGGTGAAGCCCTTGAGAGTGCGGTCGGCGTCATAGCCGCAGATCTCGTACACGGTCTTCGCGTCCACGTACCCGTCCATCTCGGCCGCGTGCCTGATGACCTGGGTGCGGTTGCCGTAGCCCTCGTAGGTGAGCCCGTTGAACAGGGCCTCGATGGCTTTGAGGGTCCAGCCGCCGTGAGTGTCCTCGGCCTCGATGCGTTCGACCCGCTCGATGTCCTCGACCGAGCCCTCCTGGAGGTTGAACCGCAGGACGGGCGCCGCGATCTCCAGGAACTGCTTGGGGGACAGCAGGAAGAGACGGCCGCCGCCACGTGTCCGGAGTTCCGCGGTCAGCTCGGGGCGAGGGCCGCGGTTGTAACCGCGCTCCTTGCGCCACCAGTCCTCCTTGGCGTCCGCGGTCACGAACAGTACGTCGCACTCGCGGCGCGAGGCCTCCCGGAGAAGCTGCTCCCACACCAGGAAGTCGCCGGACGCTCCGTCGCCGTCCTTCTTGGCGTCCATGTACCCCGGAGGGATGCGCTTGCTGACGCGTTTCATGCCTTCGGCGACGAGCGCGTCGTGTTCGTCGGCTGTGAAGCGAGGGCCGACGCTGCCATCGAGCGCGCTCTCCAGTTTCGCGATCACCGGGTCGGTGCCGGTGTCATGGGTGATGTCCTGCCATTCGCCCTCACCGACCTCCTCGATGCTGTTCCGTACCTCGTCGAAGACCGCGGTCAGCCGGGTACGAAGACGCTCGAACTCCTCGTCGGGAAGGGCCACTCGGTTGGCCCAGGTACGCAACATCTGCACTGCGGAGGTGGCGTGCCCGGCCATCTCTTGCGCGGCCTTCGCGCCGGTCGACCGGGCCTCGCTGATGGTGGTCTCCCGGTTCCGCCAGAACTCCACGAGGACCTGGTGCGGCACCCAGAGCCGGTCCCCCAGGGCCTCGATCGCCCCGAGGAGATCGGTGCGTGCCTGCTCCGTGTAGCGGTAGAGGTTCAGCAGCACATTGGCGTCCGGCGCTACGAGGCCGGCCGTCAGCACGGCGGTGAAGTCGTCGGTCGTCGGGGTGCGGAAGGCCCCGAAGTCGTCGAACAGCCCACGGCCGCCACTGTCCGCCGCCGACGTCGTGTCACTCATCCCGAACCGCCCCCGTTTCCTTCACCCGCACGGGCGTTTCCCCGCTGCCGCCCCACCGGACGGTATCTCTTCACCTGCCGCCAACGCAGAGGATCGGCGAGATCCGGCTACCAGGGCTCCAGACCCTGCTCGGTCGGGTTCTCGCGGGGCAGCAGGGTGATCAGCGTCTTGACGGCGACCGTGCGCTCGGGACTGCCTTCGAGGCCCCATGTCCGTGGGCGGACGTGAGGTTCGGCGACATGCTGCGCGGCTGATGGGGGCTTGCGGAGGGTCGCCAGTTCCGTGACAGCCATGCCGTCCTCACGCGGCGAACTGACGCACAGTCATTGGGCCTAGAGTGGCGTCACATCTGGTGTCGGGCAGGGGAAGCGGATGGTGTTGCGTGCAGGGGACCCGGGCTCCATCGGCGGTTACACGCTGGAGGACCGGCTCGGCTCTGGCGGCATGGGTACGGTGTACCTGGCCCGTTCGGAGTCGGGGCGCCGTATCGCGCTGAAGCTGGTGCACCAACAGTTCGCCGATGACGACGAGTTCCGGGTGCGGTTCCAACAGGAGGTCTCGGCGGCCCGGCGGGTGAGCGGCGCGTTCACCGCTGCCGTCGTGGACGCGGACCCGGACGCCCCGCTCCCCTGGATGGCGACCTCATACGTGCCAGGACCCACGCTCGCCGAGCGGGTCGCGGCGGACGGCCCGCTGAGCAGTGCGGAGCTGCGGCAGCTGGCGATTGGGCTGGCCGAGGCGTTGCGCGACATCCACCGCGTGGGCGTGGTGCACCGTGACCTCAAGCCCGCCAACATCGTGCTGTCGGAAGAAGGCCCACGCGTCATCGACTTCGGTATCTCGCGGGCGGCGGACAACAAGACGCTGACCATGACGGGGCGTGTCATGGGCACGCCGCCCTTCATGTCCCCGGAGCAGTTGAACACTCCGCGCGAAGTGGGCCCGGAATCGGATGTCTTCTCGCTCGCGGCGGTACTGGTGTTCGCGGCCATGGGGCGCAGCCCCTTCGACGCGGACAGCCCCTACATGACGGCTTATCAGGTCGTGCACGAGCCTCCCGAGTTGGAGGGGGTGACCGAACCGCTGCGCGGCATCGCCGCGGACTGTCTCGGCAAGGAACCGGCGACGCGACCTGGGCTCGACCGGCTGCTGGAGCGGCTGCGGACACTGCCCGCCGCCGATGACGGCCGCGACGGTCACTGCGGTGACGGTGACAGCAGTGACGGTGACAGCAGTGACGGTGACAGCGCGGACTTCCTCGCCGCGGGCCGGACGCCCCGTCAGGGGTGGCCGGTCGGCGTACGCCGGGCGCTGGTGATGGGCGGGACGGTCGCCGGTCTAGCCGGAGCGATCATTGGGGCGATCGCCGCCTTCGGGCCCACCGACCGGCCGAAAGTGGCCCGGGAGGAGCGTCCGACGACGGTGGCCGCCTCGCTGCCGCCCGGCTGGAGCGCCTGGCACCGCAGGCTCCCCGAGTCGTCCTCCGGCGTGGTGCCGGGTGACCTGGGGCCGATCAACGTCGCCTCGTCGACCGGCGACCGATGCCTCCGTTCCGGCTCCGGCCTCTACTGCGGAGGGCAGGGGGTCGCCCTTACCCGGCTGGACGCCGCCACCGGGCGCCCTGTGTGGCCCGATCCGCCGAACGAGACCATCACCGACATCATCGGGGTGTCCGACGGGTTCGTGCAGGCCGTGACAGAGGTCAACGACGGTGAGAAGACACGGCTGGCGGGGTACCGCCTCAGCGACGGCAAGCAGGAGTGGTGGACCGACATCGGCGGCGCGTACCAGGGAACCACGTTTGTGCGTGGCCGTGGCCATGCCGTGCTCGTCCAGGACTGGGACGCGGAAACGTTCCAGGCGGTGGACGCCCGTACCGGCGACATCAAATGGTCGAAGCGGGTCAGCGACCAACTGACGTGCCGCCCCACCGTGCAGAACGGCCACCCCTACGCCGAATGTGGTCCCCTCGACTCCCTCAGCTCCGAGCCGACCGAACTGTACGCCCTCGATCCTGGCTCGGGAGAGCCGAAGCGGATCTTCTCACTGCCCTCCTCGGCGTATTTCCTGGGTACGCGGGGAAGTGAGTCCCTCTACGTGGAGGACGGCGGGAAGGACAGCCCCGCCTACACCACCCTCCTGTTCGTCGATCGGGACAGTGGGGCGAAGCGCCGGGTGAAGCTGAGCCCGTCGATCCCCAACGAGGCGGTCGTACCCTCCCTGGTGGGCGACACGCTGTATTTCGTACGGCAGAACGGCGAGGTCACCGCCGCCACCACCGGCGGCAAGCGGCTGTGGACGAAGGCAACAGGGGTGGAGTGGCTGAGTGCGCCCGCCGTCTCAGGCCGGCGCGGCGCACTGTACCTCGCTGCCGCCAGCGGCCGGGTGGTCGCCCTGGACCGCACCGATGGTCGTGTGCTGTGGCGGGAGAAGCCGCGCACCGACCCCGGGGGCAACCGCGCCGACGTGGCGCTCATCGGCGACGCTCTGTACGTGATGTACGGGTACGACACCGCCGAGGTCTTCAGCATCGATGTCACGGGCTCACGCCGCCTCCCCGGCGGCGGGTAGGGCTCGGCTGCTCAGCCGGTCGCACATCCGGAGCCGTCGGGGCACGCTGGAAGCAGCCACTCGCCGTGCACGGGCCCGTCCGGTGCGGGGACGAGCCCAAGCCGGTGCACGGGAACAGGACGAGGTGACCACGCATGCGCCACGGGGTCGTGCCACCACTGCGGCAGGTATGTCGCGGCCCTCTCGGCCAGGGGCCGAGCGGCGAGCACGACCCGCCCGGCGAACCCGTCAGACCTGCCGGCTCCGGAGGACTCGGAAAACCGTCGGGCCCATCTGAGCCATCCGGCCCACCGGGGGCTCCTGATTCTTCTGGGGCATTTGATGCCTCTGGGGTGTCTGAATCCTCTGGGGCCACTGACTCTTCTGGTTCACCTGATGGTCCGGGTTCCACGGGCGACGGCCGGTCCGGCAGGAGCCGGGATCACCTCGGCGGCCGATGGCACCGGTCGAGGGAACTGGGCCGCTTCCTCCACGTCAGGTGCACGCGCGTATGGCAGCGCGGCAAGGAAGTGGAGCTGATGCACCGGGCCATGGGCTTCGCCGCGCTGGGGCTGGTGACGCTCGCCCCGCTGCTGATCGTGGTCGCGGCGGCGGCCCCGAGCCAGGAACGCGGCTTCGCCCTGTGGGTCGTGGACGGCATGGGGCTGTCCGGGCGCCCCGCCGACGCCGTGCAGGACCTCTTCTCCGCACCCCGCAAGGTCCTGAGCACGACCAGCGTCCTGAGCGTGGTGTTGCTCGCGCTCTTCGGCGTGCCGTTCGCGGGCAGTGTCCAGACCGGCTACGAAAAGGTGTGGGACCTGCCGGCCGGGCGCTGGCACGCGGTATGGCGACGCGCGGTGTGGCTCGTCGCTCTGACGGCCTACCTCTTCGCCGAAGCGCAGAGCGGGGCCGCCCTGGGGTCGGGCACCCTGCGCTCATGGACCCGGATCGGGCTGAGCGCGCTGCTCGGCGGGCTTTTCTTCTGGTGGGGGCAGCGATTCCTGCTCGGCGGCCGGATCTCCTGGCGCGCCCTCCTGCCGGGTGCCGTCGCCACGATGGTGGGCCTGGGCGGCCTGCGCCTGTTCTCGTCCCTGGTCTTCTCGCCGCTCATCGTGAGCAACGCGGTCTCGTACGGTTCGGTCGGCACCGTCCTGATCGTGACGTCCTGGCTCGTCGGTGTCGGCTTCGTCGTCTTCGGCGGCGCCCTCGTCGGTCGCTACTGGTACGTCCACGAACCGCACCACATCCCGCACCCGCACAACCGCTCCCGAAAGCACTGATGCGCCGCGGCGTCCGTGAGCTGTTCGGGTGTCCGGAGGTTCGGTTCTGGTGCGCCGTGGTCGGTCGGGCTCGGCGGGGCGCAGGATCCTGAGGGCGGCGGAAACGATCCGACGTTCAGGGGTTCATGGTGGCGCGAGATGTCATTCCGTACGAGGTCCAGGGCAGCGGTGCGGGGCGGGTGATCCTGCTCCATCATTGGTTCGGCGATCGGACGGCGTTCGCGCCGATGCGAGAGCATCTGAACGGCGAGGCGTTCAGCTACGCCTTCCCGGACTGCCGCGGCTGCGGGGAGGCCCAGCAGACGGCGGGCGTCTTCACGATGGAGGAGATCGCCGCGGATGTTCTCGCGGTGGCCGATGACCTGGACTGGGACACCTTCTCCGTCGTCGGTCACTCCATGGGTGCGATCGCCGCTCAGTTGGCGCTGCTGAACGCGCCCGAACGGGTCCGGTCGCTCATCGGTGTCGCCCCGATGCCCGCCTCCGGCTTCCCGCTGGAGGGGGAGTACCGCGATCTGTTCTACGGCGCCGTGGAGAACCCGGCGAACCGGCGGGTCATCATCGACACCGTCACCGGCGGCCAGGAGGACGACGCCTGGCTGGACGCGATGGTGAGCCGCTCGCTGGAGCGGACCACACCGGAGGCCTTCCGCGGCTACCTGGAGTCCTGGTCGACCACCGACTTTCACGAGCGCGTACGCGGCAACCGCACCCCCGTACTCGTCGTCACCGGTGCGAACGACCCGGTGCTGGGTGCCGACGCAGCCCGGGGTACGTGGTTGGAGTGGTACCCGAACGCCGAACTCGACGTACTTGACGGCTGCGGGCACTTTCCGACGGAGGAGACTCCCCAGGCCCTCGCCGCGTCGCTCGAGCAGTTCCTCAGTCGCTTCGCGAAGTGACGATGGCGGCTCCCCGGTCCGCACCGCATGGCGCGGACCGGGGAGCCGCATACCCCGGGTCACTTACCGGGGCACTCCTTCCAGGCCAGGTGGTAGATGGTGCTGATGTCACCATCCGTGGAGTCCATGGTCATGAAGCTGGTGCTGCCGGGCGCGGAGGTTCCCGCGTTGACGCGGAGTTCCGTGTTGATGTTGAAGTTCCGCTGCACTCCGCAGGGCGCCCAGACCAGCTGTGCCCAGTCGGTGCTGTCGGTTGCCTGCCAGTTGTCGTTGTACGGGCCGCTGAACGGATGGGTTCTGGAGTGGGTGTTCGACGACCCTTGGAAGTAGTACGAGGCCTTCTGAGTGCTGTTCGCGCCCGGCTGGAGTGAGGCGAAGCCCCGGTAGTCGACGCTCGCGATCGCGTAGGTGAAGCCCCCCGGGACGTGGACGTTGAGGTTGAGCTGGCAGTTCTTGCGGAACGCGGTGGGGCCGGCCCCACCGCCCACCTGGGCGAGGTAGTCGCTGTACGTCACCGTGAAGGCCGTGTTGTCCGGCGAGACGGCGATGGCGGCCGTTCCCTGGGGACAGCCCGATCCGTTGACCGTGGCGACCTCGATCACGATCTTGTCCGGGGGCGGGTCGGTGATCACGGAAGACGAGGCCTGCGCGGGGAGCGCGGAGGCGAACAGTGCCGCGGCGGCCGCGCCGCTCATGAGCAGTCCACTAGCCATGTTTCTCCAATCCGGAGCTTCGGCGATCCGGGCGGCGCGGGCAGGTGCCTGCGCCGCCGGGGTTGGGGGGTGCGGTCTCCGTCTGCATGGAGACCGTCGCTGACCAGGTGCGTTGGATTGAGCAGGCATGCGCATGTGGGCTCCGGGCATGGGCATGCCAAATGTGAAGCTCACTCGCAGCCTTGTGGAGGAATCGTGAAGGCTGTGAGTCATCGCGCATCGTATGGACCCGCGCGTCGGCGTACTAGGGCGATCTCCAGCCATTCGCGCCGGGGGACAGGCCGAAATGCCCCCCGGCGCGATGGATTCGGGTCGCCCGGCGGCTCAGGACTCCAGGTCGGCGCGGGTCGCCGCGGCCACCACCCGGTCGCGTTCACTCCTGGTGAGCAGGCCCTCGGACAGCCAGTCGCCCGCCGTTGCGCGTACCGCACGGACGAACCTGCCGGACGTCGTGAACGGCGCCTGGTTCCAGACCAGATCGAGGAAGGTCGTGCCGTCGCCGCGGTCGCGGTTGGGAACGCCCGAGTCGGCCGCGCCGAACACGATGACGGGTTCCGACCGCTTGAAGTACGCGTGGTAGTTGCTGTCGTCGCCGATGTGGAACGGTGCGAGGACCAGGCCGTGGGTGGTGAAGTGCATCGGTCGGCCCTCAGGCCGGACCGCGTCCGCCAGGTCGCCGCGGAGCGTGAAGTCCTTGTAGAAGGAGAAGGAGCGGAACGTCGGCTCCGTGCTCCGGGCCACGAGGAGGACCGGGCCGTAGAACAGGGACTGTGCGGTCGGGTCGTCGGGGGCCTTCTCGATGCGCAGGCCGAAGGGGGCCGACACCCGGATACGGTCTCCGCGCGACCAACTCCGGCTCACCGTGAGGTAGCTGCCCGGCACCGCGCGGCCGGGCTGCCGGACCCCGTTGACGGTGACCGTGAAGCCCCGGGTGGCCCAGGCCGGTACGCGCAGTCTGAGGTCGAGTCGGCCGCTTCCCTCCATCACGGTGAGCGTGCTCGCCCCCTCGTCGGGGAAAGCGCTCCGCTGCGAGATGACGAAGCCCTTCTCCGGCCACTCCAGGGTGGAGGCGAGATAGAGGTTGACGTACAACGACTTCCCGTCGGCGGAGCGGAAGTAGATCGAGTCCTGGTACTTGGTGTGGTTCTCCATCCCGGTGCCGCCGCAGCAGGTTCCGGTGTTGCCGTAGTCGCGTCGTACTCCCGGTCCCATTCCGACGAAGTACGTGACCTCGGGGCTGCCGGTGCTGCCGGCGTCCCGGCGGGAGGCGAGGATCTGGTTGGTCAGGGCCCGCTCGTAGTAGTCCATGTACGCCGGGTCCTGGTCGTGGAAGAACAGGTACCGGCTCAGCTTGAGCATGTTGTACGTCGCGCAGGTCTCGGCGTTCTTGTCGTCCAGGGTGGCCGCGATCGCGCCCCTGGCGCGGAACATCTCCCCCTGACCGGTGCCGCCCAGGCTGTAGGTCCGGGGGCCGACGACCATCCCCCAGAAGTTGCGGGCCGCGGCGGCGTAGGTGTCCTCCCCGGTGTGGTCGAACAGCCGCAGGTAGCCGGAGAACTGCGGGATGTGCTGGTTGGCGTGTTTGCCCTCCAGGATGTCCCGGTCCTCCGAACACGCCTTCAGCAGTGCCGTGTTGTCGAAGCAGCGGGCCGCGGCGAGATGCTCCTCTCGGCCGGTGAGGGCGTACAGGTCCGCCATCACCTCGTTCATCCCGCCGTACTCACCCGCGATGTAGATCGACCACATCCGCTCCAGCTGTTCCTTCGGAAGACGGCCGAGTCTGCTGTGCACCCAGTCGCCCATCTTCGAGGCGACCTCCAGAGCCTGTGCGTTGCCGGCCAGGGTGTGGGCGTCCAGGAGACCTCTCATGATCTTGTGGCAGGTGTAGTACGGCGCCCAGATCGTCGGGTACGTCGTGTAGCTCTCCAGCAGGATGAACTGTGTCTCCGGGTACGCCGCCAGGTAGCCGGGGTGGCTGGGCCGCGGCGAGCCGTTCTCCGCCAGTGCCTCCTGGCACTGGCCGAGCGCCGTGACCAAGTAGTCCAGCTTCGCCTTGAGTTCGGCCTCGCGCGTGTCGGCGTACGCCTGAGCGATCAGGGTGAGGAAGTGGCCCGCGTAGTGGCCGCGGAGGTTGCCGTCGGAGGTCTCCCAGCCGCCGGGCGGCCGGGCACCGTGCGTGTCGAGTCCGGCGTTGGCCCGGAATACGGCGAGGATCCGGTCCGCCGGGTACGCCCGGGCGTACTCGAGCATCAGGTCGCGCTTGCTGCGGAAGACGCCGTCGCCCAGCCGCACCGCGTCCAGCGGGAACGGGCGTACGGCCCAGGATGACGGG